>WFNC01000469.1 GCA_015488785.1 Flavobacteriales bacterium
TTATAGTACATTAGCAAAATAGTTAAACTTGATAAAAAAAAACGACGAACTATGACAACAATACATATAGACGATACAGAAGATAAAGCAATAGCTTTTTTAAACTACGTTAGAACTCTTGATTTTATTGAGATAGAAGACGGAGATTCTAAAAAGACTATTCTAAAAAACATTAAATTAGGTTTAAAAGAAGTAAAACTAGCCAAACAAGGAAAACTAGAAACAACTCCTGCAAAAGATTTTTTGAATGAATTATAATGTAGAACTATCGGGCAACTTTAAAAAAGAAGCTAAACGATTGAGTAAAAAATATAAGTCTTTAAAGGCGGAATTGAACCAACTTTTTGACGAATTAGCCCAAAATCCAACTAAAGGAATTTCATTGGGCAATGATATTTATAAAATTAGACTTTCTATCCAATCAAAAGGAAAAGGAAAGTCTGGGGGTGGTAGAGTTATGGCTTTTGTACAAGTTACTTTATTTTCAATCTACAACAAAGGCGAAAAAGATTCTATTATTCTGACAAAGAAATTAAAAAACCTAATCAAAGCATTGTAAAACAATTATTTCATTCTTGAAAAGAGACAACCCTAAAAACCTAGGCTTTACGCTATTTTCTCAATGTTGAGAAGGTTTTATTGCGGAATGCTCGGAGTGTAACCTTATAGGAATTAAACGAAAAGTTTACATATTTTAATTAATCTTTTTAAAAAGTTTTTTCTCACGTACCTTTTTTTGAATCCAAGATTTTGAAAAAAGTTCTCGACAGTAGAGTTCGGCGAAGCCGAGATATGTTAACTCCCAAAGTCACTTCCCATACATTACGCTACTTTCTCAACGTTGAGAAGGTTTTATTGCGGAGTGCAAAGTCTAATTAATTCCTGTAAGCTTTATAAATCCAAATTTCTTTGACAAGGTCACAGTCAAATAGAATATCTATTCCTTGTTCTGGAATTTTTAATAACGGAGAGTTTCCCTCTTTATATAATTGATAGGCTTTTTCTCTACTATCTCCAACCGACAATCCTTTAGATGTCTTAAATTTCGATGTTTTAAAAGTTATTTTCCTTATGCTTTTATCTTTGTAAAAAAAAACATAAAATCCCAAACTATTTATATAATATACATTTTTAGGCCTCCCTATCTTTTGTATTATTACAGTTTTAGCCGAACGTTTATTATAGGGATGTGTTGATGCGTTTTTTCTATACTTAGTATATAAAAACTTTTCAGAACGACCATATTTAGCAATGATTTCTTTCTTTGTATCTCGTAATAAAATAAATCCAGGTACTCCAACAGATTCTTCTATCAATACAATAGAGTTGTCTTCTTGTCCAAAACCGAAACTATATAATAATATTATAACTAATGTAAAAACAAATTTCATATGGAATTATTTTGAGGGTGTACTTACTCCTTTATTTTCGTAAACACCATCATTGTCGTTGTCTCCGTGAGTATTCCCAATCCTGAAATTTAATTTTAATATTTTCCTTGCTATATTTTCAAAACCTACTGTCTTTTTATCGTTTTTTTTGGTTTTAAATTCATTTTTAGAACGATCTTCAGATATATGTCCTATCTCATGTGTCAAAATTAAAGCTCGTTTAACATCGTCACTAGGCATAGTTTCAATAGGATTGTCAAAAATTAATGTCCCATCCATTTTAGCTTCTATCAATTTATCTTGACTCCCAGGATACATATAACCATTTTCAGTGTCTTTCAGTACTTTTTCTACTTTTGGATGTGAAACATTAAGTACGATGACTGCTTTTGCAATTTCATTACCTTCCGTATATCGAGATTTAACATCTGTATAGTTCCCTCCTTTTTTTACCGTCTTAATCTTTACTTTAATACTCTTATCTAATGCTATGTCTTGAAATTTATCAAGCAAGTAAGTTTGTTCACTTGTAAGTTCTCCGTGTATTTTAGATTCATCAATAATTAATTTACCTTTATTAAAACTAAAAGCTTCCGAAGAACCATTAAATAAAACAGCTAATGAAGCAGTTACTTTACGTTGGTTTCCTTTATTTCTAACTACAAAATCTTCACCATCAAAATCTTGAAAAAGAATAGGGTTATTGGCAGCAAAATTATAAGTAGATAAATTAGGGTATTTTGCAAAAAGAGGGTCAATACAAAACCACCTCCCCAACCTAGGCGATAACATTCTAGCACCAAAGTTTAAACTATTCCCTTTCCCACTAATTTCGTCATCTTTTTCCATACCGTTAAAGGAAAATCTAAAATCATCTCTAGTAAACCCTCTTTCATATAATTCGACACCAAAGGGACTGTAATCCGTTGCTTTGGCTATGTCGGCTATATATCCTCCGCCGTGGCAAGTTGGAGTACTTTGAAATTCTATTTTTAAGTTATCTATATTTAAGATTGCTGGTATATTGGGGTCGTCTGTTCTTCCAAAAAACTTTATTCTCATATTGGGAGTTGTAGCACTTATCGGAAAACTTACGTGTCCTTCTTGTACGTAAAAGACGCTTAAACTGGCGCTGTTTCCATCTCTTATTTGCATTAATAATTTTGTGGCTGTAATAAACTCTAAATCGAAAGAGAATGTAACATTCTGAGGACAATCTCCAGTACTATAATTAAAATCTAAACTATTGTATTGGCTACATCCAACATCTGCTAGAAAATTCATTTGTAGTTGCCCATTGTTTAATAGTGTTGAGGGGTATAAAGCTCCACAGTTTCCCTGTGCATAAAAATAACTGGCATAGTTATCGAAATTAAAATCAACTATCTCTCCATTAAAATCGACTGCTTGTATTTCTTCTGGGGCAAAAATTATTTTGTCGGTTACAACTGCCAATACATTTCCAAGATGGTTCGAAAGCTCGAAAAACTTGTTGCCTATGGTGTGGCTATATGTCGTATTGCTAGCGGTAGCTCCTATCATTTCTATGTGGGTTCGTTCCATACCTACGCGAGAACTACCATAAAGGTTACGTTCTATTAAAGAAAACTTTAGTATTTTGGTTAGTTATTTTATCGTAAAAAAAACTTTACACCATACAAAACACCCCCAAAACTAAACTTACACTTCTACTCTATCTTCTACAAGCTCGTCTGTTAGTGCTAAGTTTACAACATCTTCCATTTTCTTTACGTAGTTAAATGTTAAACCTTCTAGGTAGCTTTCTTTTATTTCTTCAATGTCTTTTCTATTTTTTTCGCAAAGGATTAACTCTTTAATATTGGCTCTTTTGGCTGCTAGAATCTTTTCTTTAATTCCTCCTACGGGTAAAACTTCTCCTCTCAGCGTAATTTCTCCTGTCATGGCTAAATATTTCTTTACTTTTCGTTGCGTAAACAAAGAGGCCAAGGCTGTCAACATGGTAATTCCTGCCGATGGTCCATCTTTTGGAGTTGCTCCTGCGGGTACATGAATATGTACGTCATGCTTTTCAAACACTTCTGCATCTATTCCCCATTTACTCGCGTGAGCTTTTAAATACTGTAAAGCGATAACTGCCGATTCTTTCATTACATCACCCAAATTTCCGGTGAGTGCTAATTTTCCCTTTCCTTTTGTAATTGAAGATTCTATAAACAGAATATCTCCTCCGTTTCGAGTCCAAGCTAAACCTGTTACAACACCTGCTACATCGTTAGAACCGTATTTGTCTTTTTCGTAAGACATTCCTAAAATTTCTTTTAAATCTTCTTTTTTGACTAATACCGAAAAATCTTCCTCCATAGCAATTTGTTTCGCACGGTAACGAACTGTTTTTGCTAATCGTTTTTCCAAGCCTCTTACTCCACTTTCTGAAGTATAAGCTTCAATAATGTATTCTATGGCTTCTGTTTCAATTTCGAAATCTTTTGCTGAAATTCCGTGAGCCTTTATTTGCTTATCCAATAAATGACGTTTGGCTATTTCTATTTTTTCTTCAATGGTATAACCGTTTACTTCTATAAACTCCATTCTGTCTCTCAATGCCGGTTGAATTGTAGAAACTTCATTTGCAGTAGCGATAAACATCACTTTAGAAAGATCATACTCTATTTCTACAAAATTATCTTTAAAAGTATCGTTTTGTTCAGGGTCAAGCACCTCTAACAAGGCAGAAGAAGGATCTCCATGAGAGCTTGTTCCTACTTTATCTATTTCGTCCAATACAAAAACAGGATTTGACGATTTTACTTTTTTAAGACTCGTTAAAATTCGCCCTGGCATAGCTCCTATATAAGTTTTACGATGCCCTCTTATCTCGGCTTCGTCATGAACTCCACCTAAAGAAAGTCTAACATATTTTCTACCGATAGCCTCTGCAATAGATTTCCCTAAAGACGTTTTTCCAACTCCAGGAGGGCCATAAAGACAAATAATTGGAGATTTCATATCGCCTTTAAGCTTTAGAACAGCCAAATATTCTATAATTCTTTCTTTTACCTTTTCTAATCCAAAGTGATCTCGATCTAAAATTTCTTGAGCTCTTTTTAAGTCGAATTTATCTTTCGTTACTTTTTTCCATGGTAAATCTAAAAGTGTTTCTATGTAATTCAATTGAACTCCATATTCAGCACCTTGCGGATTCATTCTTTCGAGTTTAGCAAGCTGTTTTTCAAACGTCTTTTTTACCGATTTCTTCCATTTTTTCTTTTCAGCTTTCTTTTTAAACTCTGCTATGTCTTCTTTTTGAGGATTATCGCCCAACTCTTCTTGAATTTCTTTCATCTGTTGATTCAAGAAATAATCTCTTTGTTGCTTATCTAAATCTACTTTTACTCTTGATTGTATATCGTTTTTAATCGCCAATAATTGCAATTCTTTATCAAGATGCTTTAGTAATGTATTTGCTCTTACATCTAAGTTAACTTCCTCTAGTACGTCTTGTTTTTCATCGACTTTAGCATTCATGTGCGAAGCTATAAAATTGACTAAAAATGAATTGCTATCAATGTTTTTTAAAGCAAAAGAAGCTTCTGAAGGAATGTTTGGAGATTCTTTTATCACACGAAGAGCTGTTTCCATTAGTGTATCATAAAGAACTTTTGACTCCTCTGTTTTAGGACTTGGCTTAATTTCTTGAAAGTTTTTAACTCGCGCTACAAAGTAAGGTTCATCCTTAACCATTTCTAACAATTCAAATCGTTTTTTTCCTTGAATAATCACCGTCGTATTACCATCGGGCATTTTTAGAATTTTCACAATGTGAGCAATCGTTCCCACTCTATTTAAATCACTAAACTTAGGTTCTTCAATACTGGCATCTTTTTGAGCAACGACACCAATGGTTTTATTTCCTTTATCAGCATCTTTTATCAATTTTATAGACTTATCTCTACCAACGGTAATCGGAATTACAACACCAGGAAAAAGCACATTATTTCTTAGCGATAAAATCGGTAAGCTCTCTGGTAATTCTTCTTTATTCATTCTATCTTCATCATCTTCCGATATAAGCGGAATAAATTCGGTATTAGAATCGATGTTATCTGTTATTGTTAATATTTCGTCTGATAAAAAGTCACTCATATAATATCTTCTTTTACGTCAATTTGACAGTACTTATTACACTACCTCTTGTAGCTCAATTCGTTTACAACTTCAAAACAAACATTAATCAACTGTTTTTAATACAGTTACCTCAGTTATTTATTTCAAAATTCACTTATATTAGTCAATGGTTGTGCCAAATAAATTCTGCGACGATTCTGTCTAAAAATTAAAATTTGTCGTGGTTTATTATTTCTATCAATATTTTTTATAAAAACTAAGTCTTCGTTTAAAAAAGAAGTTGTATCTTCGCCAACTGAATTATTATTAATATTTAATTAACAGGATTTAGGATCCTTTTAAAACAATTAAAACAATGGCAACAAAATTAAGATTGCAAAGACACGGTAAGAAAGGTAAACCATTTTACCACGTAGTAGCAGCAGATGCAAGAGCAAAAAGAGATGGAAGATTCATCGAAAAATTAGGAACTTATAACCCTAATACAAACCCAGCAACAATCGAAATCAATTTCGACAAAGCGTTGGATTGGATGATGAAAGGAGCTCAACCAACTGATACAGTTAGAGCATTATTATCGTATAGCGGAATCATGCACAAGAAACATTTATTGGAAGGTGTAAGAAAAGGCGCTTTAACTGAAGAACAAGCAGAAAAGAAATTTGAAGCATGGAAGACAGAAAAAGAAGCTAAAATTCAAGCTAAAAAAGATGGTTTAACGACTAAAAACGATAACGATTTAGCAAGTAAATTAGCAGCTGAAACAGCAACTAAAGAAGCAAGAGCTAAAGATATCGCAGCTAAAAACGCTCCAGAGCCTACAGCTGAAGAAGAATAAAATTTGATAACGAAAATTATTCAACAAAAAAAAGACCGACTTAGTTCGGTCTTTTTTTTGATTAAATTGTAACTTAGCATTATGAAAAAAGAAGATTGTTTTGAATTAGGAATTATTACAAAAGCACATAGCTTTAAAGGAGAGGTTGTATTGTTTTTAGATACAGACGTACCCGAAAATTATTACCAATTGGATCATATTTTTATAGAAATAAACAAACAATTGATTCCTTACTTTATTGAAAGTACTAAAGTTCAAAAAGTAAAAAACCTAAGGCTTAAATTAGACGGTATTTCAACAGAGCAAGAAGCGTTAATGTTGGCAAAGAAAAAAGTTTATTTACCAATCGAAATGCTTCCTGAATTAAAACCTGACCAATTTTATTTTCATGAAATTATAGGGTATTCGATTACCAATCAAAAAAATGAGAAAGTAGCAACGATTATAGAAGTGATTGATAACAATTCTGGAAATAGATTGTTGAATGTTTCGGTTAATCATAAAGAAGCTTTATTACCATTTAATGACAATCATATACTAAAAGTTGACAAGCCGAATAAAAATATTCAGCTTGATATTCCAGAAGGATTATTGGAGCTTTATATGTAGTTAAACTGATTATCATTTTTCTACTCCCCTCCTACTTCAAAGTTAGATCAGCACATCGATCTATTTTTTGATTAATAATGCTGAAATCACAACTTGACACTTGCTAAGTCCTATTTTTCTAGTAAATTTGAAGTAACTACTATAAACAAAGAATAGAATGTCTAAATTATTACCAAATAACATTGTAGAAATTACAATTGAAAATCTTACTGTAGAGATAATAGAAGATATACTTAAACTCGATTCCAAACTTGAATTAAGTGAAGTTGCGAAGCATAGAATTCAGAAATGTCGTTATTATTTAGACGAGAAGATGAATGAAAAGGATAAGGTTTATTATGGAATAAACACTGGATTTGGATCGCTTTGCAATACGGTTGTTTCCAACGAAGAATTATCCGAACTACAAGAAAACTTAGTTAAATCTCATGCTTGTGGAATGGGAAAAGAATCTTCTAGTACTATTGTACGCTTAATGCTTTTGCTAAAAATTCAAGGGTTATCTTATGGTCATTCGGGTATTGCAGTAGCTACAGTAGAACGACTAATTGATTTTTACAACAATGATGTGTTACCTGTCGTTTATGAACAAGGTTCACTGGGAGCTTCGGGGGATTTATCTCCTTTAGCTCATATGTCATTGGCGTTACTAGGATTAGGAGAAGTGAATCACAAAGGAAAAAGACGTTTAGCAAAAGACGTGTTAAAAGAATACGATTGGAAACCAATTGTACTCCAATCAAAAGAAGGACTTGCATTATTAAATGGGACTCAATTTATGAGTGCTCACGGCGTTTTATCACTAATAAAGGCAAAACAGCTTATAAAAATGAGTAATCTAACTGCCTCTGTTTCAATTGATGCGTATGACGGTAGAATCCAACCTTTTTTGGACAACGTTCATTTAGTACGAAATCACAAAGGGCAATTATTTACAGCAAGAGCGATTAGAGAAAACTTAGAAGGAAGCGACATTATTACGCAATACAAAGTTAATGTTCAAGACCCTTATTCGTTCCGATGTATTCCTCAAGTGCATGGAGCAACTAAAGATGCGATTGATTATGTAACGACTGTCATTGAAACTGAAATAAATTCAGTAACAGACAATCCAACAATTTTTCCCGATGAAGATTTGGTTATCTCTGCAGGTAATTTTCATGGGCAACCTTTAGCTTTAGTTTTAGATCATTTAACAATTGCTTTAGCCGAATTGGCGAGTATTTCTGAACGAAGAGTTGTAAAATTAATTTCAGGAACAAGAGACTTACCTCCATTTCTAGTTGCAAACCCAGGATTGAATAGCGGATTTATGATTCCTCAATATACTGCAGCATCTATTGTTAGTAAAAACAAACAACTTTGTACTCCTTGCAGTATTGACACCATCGATTCATCCAATGGACAAGAAGATCACGTTAGTATGGGGGCAAATGCTGCGACAAAATTACTAGAAGTAATTACCAACGTAGAATCTGTGATTGGTATCGAATTATTTACTGCTGCACAAGCTTTAGAGTTTAGAAGACCTCTAAAATCTTCAATAAAAATAGAGAAGATGTTAAAAAATTATAGAAAAAGTGTTCCTTTTATTACGAATGATATTGTAATGCAACCCAAAATGCAATTGTCTGCCAATTTCATTAAAAATTATGAGCGGTAAGAAAAATTAAATGTTTTTTTGAAAAAAAAATTAAAAGTATAGTTCTATATATAAAATAAAATTATATCTTTGCCCTCGCAAAATGGTGGATGTAGCTCAGTTGGTTAGAGTATCGGTTTGTGGTTCCGAGGGTCGCGGGTTCGAATCCCGTCTTCCACCCATTTAGAAAAAAAAGCACTGTTTTTACAGTGCTTTTTTTGTTTTAAATAGATACGTTCGCCAAATGACTGGCAATTTTAACCCCATTTTAGCCACTTCATCCATAGAAATAAAAAAAGATACAAAAAAATTGGTTCTTTCGAATTGGGTAATACTATTTTAAAT
>WFNC01000470.1 GCA_015488785.1 Flavobacteriales bacterium
GTGTTACATTCCACGCATTCAGCAACAAAAGTGTCCCCCGTTACACTCCTCACGTTCCGCAATAAAACCTTCTCAACATTGAGAAAACAGCGTAAAGCCTCAGTATTTATATGTTTCTTTAAAAAAAAAATGTTTTACAACCTTTTAATCAGCTTTTTAATTTCTTTATCAGAAATAGCGTCTTTTTCGCCTTTGCTGTAAATTGAAAATAAGGTAACTTTTTTTTCGGCCACTTGTACAAAAATCATAACTCTAATTTCACTATTTACTTAGCTTATTTTGGTATTAAAACAACATAGATTGTTAAAAAAAACAAAAAAAAGACTTTAAAACTCAAATTAAAAGCTCATTTTTTATATTATGAACATTAATTTTAAGATATTCGCAAGCTTGTTGCAAAAGCAACGAACTCTAACTTGAAAAAAAGTTGAAGAAGTATGACTAAAAAAGATCAAATACTAAAAGGAAATGTTCCTGAACACGTAGCTGTTATCATGGATGGCAATGGTCGTTGGGCAAAAGAACAAGGAGAAGATAGAGTTTTTGGTCACATTAGTGGAGTTCATTCCGTAAGAGAAGTATTAAAGTCAGCAGCAAAAATAGGCGTAAAATATTTAACACTTTATACCTTTAGTACCGAAAACTGGAACAGACCGCAAGAAGAAGTAGATGCTTTAATGGATTTATTGGTCAATACAATCGTAGGCGAAGTTGACGATTTAAATAAAAATGGAGTTCGTTTACTGACCATTGGAGACGAAAGTGCTTTACCAAGTAGTTGTTCTGGAGCAATGCAAAACGCCATTGAAGAAACAGCAAACAACACAACTATTACTTTGGTATTAGCTTTGAGCTACAGTTCTCGTTGGGAAATTGAACAAGCAATAAAAAACATAGCCAAAGATGTAGAACAAAAAAATCTTGCTTCAAATGAAATAAATGAAGCGTTAATTAGTTCTTACCTCACCACAGCCAATATTCCAGATCCCGATTTGTTAATCAGAACAAGTGGAGAAGAAAGAATTAGTAATTTTTTGTTGTGGCAAATAGCCTATAGCGAATTGTATTTTACCGATACGCTTTGGCCCGATTTTAAAGAAGATAGTTTTTATGATGCAATCTTAAACTACCAAGAAAGAGAAAGACGTTTTGGTAAAACAAGTGCACAAATAATAGATAATGAATAAAGTTTTAATTCAATTAATAGCCGTTTTTATGGCTGCGTTGTCGTTTACAAACGTTAATGCTCAGTCAAAAAACATAGACTATTTAGCACCTAAAGATTATATCATCGCAGGGATTGTAGTCGATGGTGTTCGAAATTTAGATCACAATCAAATTATCTCAAAATCAGGGTTGATTAGAGGGAACGATATTACGATTCCAGGAGACGATATTACACAGGCAATAAGAAAACTTTGGAAAGAGAAACTATTTTCCGATATTCAAATTAACGTCGAAAAAATACAAGGGGAAAATGTGTTTTTAATCATAAAACTTAAAGAAAGATCGCGCCTTTCTCGTTATAGTTTCAAAGGAATTTCAAAATCTCATGCCGACAATTTAAGAGAAGATTTAGATTTATACCAAGGTAAATTAGTTACTGAAGACGAAAAATTTAGAATTAAACAAGTTTGTAGAGGCTATTATGTAGAAAAAGGATTTTTGAGACCTACCGTTACCATTGCGACTAAACCAGATACTTTAGTCAATAATAGTGTAATGATGAAAATTACAATAGACAAAGGCGAACGTTTTAAAATTAATAAAATATACTTTGAAGGAAACGATAATTTGGCAACAAAAAAGCTAAAACGCCAAATGAAGAAAACCAAAGAAAAACATTGGTATAAATTATTTTGGAAATCAAAATTCATTACGTCATTATACAAAGCAGATAAACAAAAAATAATCGCAAAATATAAAGATAATGCATTTAGAGATGCTGAAATTGTTTTCGATACCATCTATGATTACAATAAAAAAAGCATAGATATAAAAATCAAAATAAATGAAGGAAACAAATATTATATTCGTTCAGTCAATTGGACAGGAAATGTTAAATACACTTCTGGATATTTAGATACCATTTTAGGAGTTAAACCTGGTGACGAATACAACCAATCAGTATTAGACTCTCGTTTATATATGAACCCAGGAGGAAACGACGTTAGTTCGCTGTATATGGATGATGGATATTTATTTTTCCAAATAACACCAATAGAAACACAAGTAACAAATGACTCTGTAGATTTAGAATTTAGAATTTATGAAGGAAAACAAGCGCGGATTAAAACGATTACAGTGGTTGGAAATACAAAAACAAGCGATCATGTAATCATAAGGGATTTATATACCAAACCAGGAGATTTGTTTAGCCGTGATGCCGTCATTCGTTCGCAAAGAGAACTTTCTCAAAAAGGATATTTTGATCCAGAAAAATTAAATGTAAATCCAAAACCGAATCCAGCCGACGGAACGGTAGATATCGAATACGTCGTAGCAGAAAAACCAAGTGATCAAATCGAATTGTCAGGTGGTTGGGGAGCTGGACAATTAGTTGGTACTTTAGGGGTCTCATTTAATAACTTTGCACTAAGAAAGCTATTCAAGAAAGGAGCTTGGAATCCTCTTCCAGCTGGAGATGGACAAAAATTAAGTATTAGAGCTCAGTCAAACGGATATCGCTATCAATCATATAATATATCGTTTACAGAGCCTTGGTTGGGAGGTAAAAGGCCTAACTCATTCAGTGTTTCTGCTTATCATTCTGTTCAGGCTTATGATCGTAAATATTTACAAGGTAAAAAAGATGCAGATGGAAAGAAAATATTAACTCCAAATAGAAGAATTTTAAAAATGACTGGAGCTTCTATCGGTTTAGGAAGAAGACTAAATTGGCCAGATGATTACTTTACCATTTATCATGAAGTAGGATTTCAATATTTTGATTTGAGTAACTTTAGTAATGTATTTTCTTTTAGTGATGGATATGTGAATAATTTATTTTATAAAGTCGCATTAACGAGAAGTTCTATCGATCAACCTTTGTATCCTAGAACAGGAGCGTCATTTAAATTTAGTTTAAAAATCACACCTCCTTATTCTTTATTTTCTAAAAATAAAGATTACAGTAAAATGGGAGATCAAGATAAATACAGATGGATTGAATACAATAAAGTGAAGTTTACTTCATCTTGGTTTACACCTTTAACCAAAGATAAAAAGTTAGTTTTAAATGCTCGTTTTGGATTTGGATTCCTAAACGGTTGGAACAAACAAATTGGAGCGCCACCTTTCGAACGTTTTTACTTAGGAGGAAGTGGTTTAACTGGTTATTCGTTAGCTGCTCAAGAAATTATAGCACTTAGAGGTTATGACAATAAAACAATTTCACCAACCTTTGGAGGAAGTATTATTAGTAAATATACTGTTGAACTTCGTTACCCCGTTTCGTTAAACCCTCAAGCGACTATTTACGTACTAGGATTTACAGAAGCAGGAAATACATGGAATGATTACAAGAAATATAATCCATTTGCAGTAAAACGATCAGCAGGAATGGGACTAAGAATATTTTTACCAATGTTTGGTCTTATGGGATTAGATTATGGATGGGGATTCGATCAGTTAGATCCTGGAGCAAGTGGAGAAATCGGAAACAATGCTCAAATTAGAGCAAAAGGCTATAGAGGTCAATTCCACTTTACAATTGGTATGAATCTTGGAGAATTATAAACGAAAATTAAAAACATGAATAGTTTAAGAAAAATAATTTTGGCATCATTTTTTCTATTAGGAATGATAGCAAGTTCAGTAGCTCAAAAATATGCGTTTGTTGATACAAAGTATATTCTAGCAAATATGCCCGATTATACGGAAGCTCAAAAAAAGTTAGATGATATTTCAGAAAAATGGGTAAAAGAAATAGAAGAAAAATATAAGCAGATAGCAGAGAAAAATAAAAAATTCCAACAAGAAGCGATTCTTTTACCAGCGGATGAAAAGAATAAAAAACGAGCAGAAATAAAACAACTTGAGGAAGATGCTAAAGAGTTGCAGAAAAAACGTTTTGGAGTAGGTGGTGATTTATTTAAAAAGCGAAAAGAATTGATAGAGCCAATACAAGACGAAATCTACGGAGCGATAAAGAAAATGGCTAAAGAAAAAGGATATGATTTTATAATGGATAAAGGAACAAATTCAAACATATTGTTTACAAATCCAAAGTACGATAAAAGCGATAAGATTTTAAAAATAATTAAAGGTTAAAAAAACAAAAGAAAAACAAAGAATATGAAAAAGTTAATTACAATTATAGCGATAGCATTATTTACACTAAGCGCAACAGCTCAAAAAGTAGGACATGTAGATGTGCAAACAATTATGGTAGATTTACCTTCGTACAAAGCAGCATCAGCTGAATTAGAACGATTTGCTCAAGAGAAAAAGAGTGAGTTGGATATGTTTTATAAATTATACCAAGAGTCTGAAGCTAAGTTTAAGCAAGATGCACCATCGTTATCAGATGAAATCAAAGAACAACGTTATGCTGAGTTAATGGCAAAAGGTCAAAACATACAAGCAAAAAACGGTCAATTTGAACAAGAAGTGGCTTTAAAAGAACAAAAGTTAGTTGATCCTATTATGGCATCAGTTAAAGCTGCAATTGCTAAAGTTGCAAAAGAAGGAGGTTACATTTATGTGTTTGAGCAATCAACATTAATGTACTATGCCGAAGCTGAATCATTAAATGCTAAAGTGATTGCTGAGTTAGCGAAGTAAAATTAGCGAAACAATATTTTAAAAGCCTTCATTATTTATAATAATGAAGGCTTTTTTTTGTTTAATTTCACAAAAAGACATCGTATATAGGGTTCTACAGGTTTTGGTGTGAATTTAATTTTTCGTAATAAGGATAAGTTTTTTGTGTTTAATGAATTTAAGCATCAAAAACTACATTGTACATAATACTTAGTACATTTTAAAAAAAACTATAATTATAGTATTGTACTTTGAGGTACTTCTATATTATGCTACCTATATTAAACTCGGTAGAGCCACACATAATACGTCGTATATCTTACAAACAAAAACAATCCATACTAAATAGGGGAGAATAGTATAGAAAGAAAAGTTTTTTGTACTTTTACATTAAAACAGAACCAGCCTTGAAATTTATAGACGACATAAAAGATTATTTTGGAAAAAGACAATTGAATAAAATGTTGGCTAGCCATAAAGCTAGAAATATCTTGTTCTGCAATTTGAACAATGCAAAGAACGTTGGATTAATAGCTTCGATTAAGAATGAAGACGATTATAAAAAAGTACAAACTTTTATAAAATATTTAAAAGGAGAGATTGGCGTGAGGAATGTTGAGACGATAGTCTTTTACAATGAGAAAGTAGAAGCATCTTTCTTATCATCCAAACTGTCATTTGATTTTTTTACAAGTGAAGATGTTAGTTGGAGTAGAAAACCATTGAAAGAAGCTTGCATAAATTTTAGTGAAGAAAAATTTGATGTATTAATAGATCTAACAGATGAGTTTATAATTCCTTTAAGAATAATTTTAGTTCAATCTAAGGCTAAATTTAAAGTTGGAAAATATTCAGCAGAGAATGAACCTTATTATGATTTTATGATTGATTCTGAGCATAATAACTTTCATCAATTTACGAAAGAAGCCGTTCGGTATTTAACCCTAATAAATGGATAATAGATCTAAGTTTCAACAACTGATTCATTCCATCAATAAATCTTCAACAATAATATTAGTTGGGTTTATGGGAAGTGGGAAAACCACAATGGGAAAGAAATTAGCGACAAAATTAAATTTTAATTTTTTAGATACCGATAAAGAAATAGAAAATCTAGTAGGAATGTCTATTTCGAAAATATTTGAAACAAAAGGAGAACCTTACTTTAGAACATTAGAAAGGCAGTTTATAGAAAAGATTGACGTTCACAATACGGTAATAGCAACAGGAGGAGGCTTACCATGTTTTAATCACAATATCGATTACCTCAATAAAATAGGCGTGACAGTTTATTTAAAGTTTTCAGTAGAAGAATTATTCGAAAGATTAAAATTAGACGTAAAAAATCGCCCAATTTTAAAAGGGAAATCCAATGAAGAATTATTGACGTTTATTGAAAAATTACTAAACAAAAGAAAAGAGTGTTATGAGAAAGCACAGCGAATATTTTAGCTATTTTTAATTTTCTTAATTTGTCAGTTTTGTTCAAAAAAGTCTTGAATCTTCAAGTCTTGAATCTTCAAGTCTAACATTCAAACCTCTTTTTCAAAATTAACTGACCTATTTTAGCAGAATTTTTGCATTTTTGCATTTCAAAATAAAAAACAATTATGAGTTTTATAGAAGAGTTACAATGGAGAGGTATGATTCA
>WFNC01000471.1 GCA_015488785.1 Flavobacteriales bacterium
CTAGAACCTCTAGTTCCTGCTCCTATTTCTGACTTATTTTCTACTAATACTATTTTTTTCATTCGTTAAAAATATTAAACTTTATTATCATTAAATTGATAATAAAAGTTGACCTTAAAGATATGGCGAAGCTACCAAAAAAAAAGGAGTCTTACAAGAATAAATACATTCTGTTTCTTCATTCAAGAACGAATCAATACTTTATTTATTCAATCAATTAAAGTTTGAGCATAAAATTCTAAACTCAATAAATTAAGCTCCAATATAATTATATAAAAACCTTGTTTCATTTAATCTAAATTAACTTCTAAACAATATAAATGATTCATTTAGTATTGTTCAGAAGACAAATTCTTAAACCAATTGAATTCAAGAATATTGAAATGCGCCTTAAAAAATAAAGTTTATTTTCTCATAGACAATGAAAATAAAATTAGCATAGCCTTAGCTATGGTCGTTTTATTTGAAGAAGTATATGTGATAATAAAATTATTTATTTGGCGTTTTTCATAATTTAATTGGTGTTAATGCTTAACTAAAGCGTCCCTCTACTTTCTTGTTCTCTTTCTATGGCTTCGAATAGCGCTTTAAAATTACCGACTCCAAAAGACTGAGCGCCTTTACGTTGTATCACTTCAAAGAACATAGTTGGTCTATCTACAACTGGCTTTGTAAATAATTGCAATAAATAACCTTCGTCATCCCTATCAATTAAAATCCCATGCTGTTTTAGCACTTCAACGTCTTCGTCTATCTCTCCTACCCTTTCTAATAAATCGTCGTAGTATTCTTCTGGTACGTATAAAAACTCTACACCTCTATCACGCATTGCAGATACTGTTTTTACAATATCATCAGTCGCTACAGCTATGTGCTGAACTCCCGCCCCTTTATAAAAATCTAAATATTCTTCTATTTGAGATTTCTTTTTACCTTTTGCAGGTTCGTTAATGGGGAATTTAATACGTCCGTTACCATTACTCATAACTTTACTCATTAAAGCAGTAAAATCAGTAGAAATATCATCATCAGTAAATGAAATAATTTGAGCGAAGCCCATTACCTTGGCATAAAAATCACACCATCCTTTCATTTCTCCCCATCCTACGTTTCCAACCATATGATCGACAAACTTCAAACCAACAGGTTCTGGATTATAATGAGATTCCCATTTTTTGTACCCTGGTAAAAAAGTTCCTTTATAGTTTTTTCGCTCTACAAAAACATGAACTGTATCACCGTAAGTATATATTCCTGAGCGAACTACCTCTCCAAACTCATCTTTTTCTATTGTAGGCTCCATAAAAGATTTCGCTCCTCTTTTAGTTGTTTCTTCCCAAGCACTTTTGGCATCTTCTACCCATAAAGCCATCACTTTAACTCCGTCTCCATGCTTATTAATATGTTCATTAATTGGTCCATTTTCATCTAAGGGAGTGGTTAGAACTAAACGTATTTTACCCTGTTTCAATACGTAAGAAACTTTATCTGTCATTCCTGTTTCTAACCCTGCAAATGCTTCTGACTGAAATCCAAAAGCTGTTTTGTAAAAATGTGCTGATTGTTTTGCATTTCCTACATACAACTCTACATAATCAGTTCCTAATAATGGTAAAAAATCTTCTGCATCTGAGAATATTTTTTCCAATCCGTATTCTGTATTTTGTAAGTCTTTTAAATTTTTAATTTCTGCTGCCATATCTTTATTTATTATAAAAAAAGAGAATAGAAAAGATCACTCTATTTTATTCAAAAAGTAAATCTATTTAATTCAATATTCTTCTTTTTCGGTCTTTATTTGAATTTGATACCTCTCCTATTTCGTTAAACAATCCAACTTTTGTAATAATCCTCAACTTGTAATTTCATTGCTTCTTCGGTAATCATAACAGGAGAAAAAGGATCGATCATAACTGCTAATTCTTCTGTTTGTTTTTTTCCTACCGAACGTTCAATTGCTCCAGGGTGTGGTCCGTGTGGAATTCCCCCTGGATGCAATGTTATTTGACCTTTTTCGATGTTATTCCGACTCATAAAATCGCCATCTACGTAATACAATATTTCTTCTGAATCTATATTACTATGGTGATAAGGCGCTGGTATTGAATTGGGATGGTAATCATACATTCTTGGAACAAAAGAACAAACTACAAATCCTGCCGATTCCCATTGTTGGTGAATTGGTGGAGGTAAATGAATACGTCCTGTAATTGGTTCAAAATCGTGTATAGAAAATGCATAAGGATAATTAAATCCATCCCAACCAACTACATCAAATGGATGGTTGGCGTGTGTATATTCCCAAAGTACTCCTTGTTTTTTTGACAATATTTTAAATTCTCCTTTTTCGTCGTGTGTTTTTAAATCTTTTGGCAATCTAAAATCTCTTTCACAAAATGGAGAATGCTCTAAAAACTGACCATAATTATTACGATACCTTGCTGGTGAAGTAATAGGAGCGTTAGATTCTACAAATAAAATTCGATTATCTTCTGTATCGAAATCTATTTGATACGTTGTTCCTTTTGGTATGATTAAATAATCTCCATAGCCAAATTCTAAGTTTCCGTACATTGTTCTTAATGTTCCAGACCCTACATGAATAAATAACATTTCATCACAATCGCTATTTCGATAAAAATAATCTTTAGAAAATGCTTTTGGAGCAGCTAAACCTATTTTCATATCGCTATTAACGAATAAGGTTTTTCTACTTTCTAAATAATCTTCTTCTTGCGGTATAGAAAAGCCTTGAAAACTTAAAGCTTTCATATTTTTTTCAACTGCTATTTTTGGAGTTAGGTCTTTTACTTGTTTTACCTCTGTAACTACGGTTGGTGGATACAAATGATAAATAAGTGATGACATTCCTGCAAATCCAGCAGTTCCAAATAATTCTTCTTGATATAGACTTCCATCTTCTTTTTTGAAAGTGGTGTGTCTTTTAGGTGGAATTGCACCCAATGTGTGATACCTTGACATAATTATGTGTGTATTTTGTTTAGGTTATATGAACACCGATTCATATACTGCTAAATATACAAAATACTTTTTTTATTATATGCTTAATTTTCTAAAATAAATAATTTTTCTTATCTAGTACAAACAAAAAAAGCCTTGCAGTAAAACTACAAGGCTTTTAATTTATCTTAAAATTAAGATTACTCTCCTACAACTTCAAAAGAAACTTCAACAGCTATTTCTCTGTGAACTTTTACTTCTGCTTTGTAATTACCAGTCGCTTTAATAGCACTTCCAAGTAATTTAATTTTTCTTCTTTCTACTTCAAAACCAGCTTTAGATAAAGCATCAGCTAATTGAACGTTAGTAATAGAACCGAATATTTTTCCGCTTTCTCCTACTTTTGCTCCTACCTTAATTGAAACTTCTTTCAATTTAGCAGCAACTATTTCAGCTTCTTCTTTCAACTTAGCCATTTTGTGACTTCTCTGACGCATTGTTTCAGCGTGCATTTTACGAACTGAATCAGTAACGATTACAGCCATTTTTTGAGGGATAAGAAAATTACGACCATAACCATTTTTCACAGTCACGATTTCATCTTTATCACCCAAATTTTCTACATTTTTCTTTAATAAAACTTCCATCGTATTTTCTTATTTTAATTGATCTGCTAAGTAAGGTAATATAGCTATATGACGAGCTCTTTTTACAGCTTGCGCTACTTTCTTTTGATATTTAGCAGAGTTACCTGTTAATCTTCTTGGTAAAATCTTACCTTGTTCATTTATAAATTTCAATAAAAATTGTCCATCTTTGTAATCAACATACTTGATACCTAATTTTTTGAATCTACAATATTTATCTGTTTTAATATCAATACTAATCGGAGTTAAATATCTGATATCTGAATCTTTTCCAGCCATTATAATATGGTTTAAATTATTTTTAAATTAATTTTATTAAGCCTTTTTAGCTTTACTTCTTCTTCTTTCAGCGAAAGCAACATGGTGCTTATCCATTTTAGTTGTTAAGAAACGTAAAACACGCTCGTCACGTCTAAAAGCTAATTCTAATTTTTCTACAACATCACCTGCTCCTTCGAATTGGTATAATGCGTAAAATCCTGTAGATTTTTTCTGAATTGCGTAAGCCATCTTTTTAAGACCCCAGTTTTCAGTATGTAAAACTTTTGCTCCAGACTCTTTTATAATAGTTTGGAATTTTTCTACTGCTTCCTTTACCTGTACATCAGATAAAACGGGAGTTAAGATGAAAACAGTTTCGTAATTGTTCATAATTATATTTTTTATGATTATTTCATTTGTACACTTTGTACAGCGTGCAAAAGTACTAATTTTATTTTCAATAACAAATTAGTTGCTCTTTTTTTTATATAAATAACCGTTTTTTGTAAAAACAATACGTTTTTCACTTCTATTTAGAGCTCACTAAAAAACACTAAAAACCAGGTAATATAGCTGTTTCAGTAGTTTTTCAGACTTTAAAATGCAAGATTTTATTTATTCTGTCAAAAAAAAGTGTAGTTAAATAGTCGTTAGTCTAAAAAACACATCCTATTTAGTTCCCTCCAACTCGCTGTATATTTTATTACACTTTTAAAACACTTACTCTAACATTACTAGGATACTTACCACCTGGATACCAATCAAAATAATCAAAATTTAACCAAACAAAACCATCTTTATCTAAATAATAGTAAATATTTTTTCCTTTAGATTCTGAAACAAATAACTCATTCTTAATTAAGTAAGCGATTGATTCTAAGTCTTTTTTATCTCCGATCTTCACCTCTGGATAAAGATGACCAGTAAGTGTACTGTCTGGATTTGTTATTAAAGTTCTCACCAATTGCACCTCTCCTCCTATAGCCTTTATCAAAGCCGCCATAGTAATACTATAATCATCGCAATCTCCTTTCAGTTTATCGTCTTGATCCAACAGTTTCAATGTATTACTCGATTTTACGTACAAATCTTCTCCTTGAGGATCGTAAACATAATTCCAACGATTTCGAACTTCTTTATAAATGGATAAGACTTGTGTACTTCTTAAATCGGGCATTACGTTTTTAAATTCTTGAAAGTTTTTTATAGCCCAATTTGATGCTACTTCTCTCGTCTTTGCACTATTATAATCTATGGCATATATAATGAGCGCTTCTCGACTAAAGGGGTCTCTTTTTTCGACAAATTGATATGGAGTTCCATGTTCTTTTAGATTGTAAACAAATGATGCGTAGTCAAAATATAAGTTATTAAAATCGTAGCCTCCTAAAAAACTACTCACAACTAACCCTAATGTTCCAAGCCCCAAAAGAACGTATGAAGCTTTTAAAAAAAAGTGTATAAAAATGTAGCAAAAGATAAACAATACACCAAACAATAGTATATAATCTACTCTCAATCCTTTTCCTATCGGGATTTTAATAATAGGAACAAGTTGATATAATGTAACAAATATTGGTATTGTAATAATAATAGAGAAAATACTAATTAATAAACCTGAAAAGGAATCTTTAACTCTTAAAAAGAAAGAAGTTTTAGCATTTTCCATTTCATTTTACATTTTAAAAAGTCTTCCAAAAGCGAAACCAAGTCTAAAACCTCCATTTTTCCAAGTCGAATTAGTATAAGGTATAAACTGACTTTCTCCAAATCCTGCTGAATTGCTAAATAAAATTCTAAAGACGTGACC
Source organism: Flavobacteriales bacterium (assembly GCA_015488785.1). Taxonomy (GTDB): domain Bacteria; phylum Bacteroidota; class Bacteroidia; order Flavobacteriales_D; family Parvicellaceae; genus S010-51. The sequence goes on from WFNC01000471.1 coordinate 5,680, forward strand.
TCCTGTACTGAACTCCACTCCTAGCGTAAATGGATCATAGTAAGTTTGTCCCAAAACAGATCTATTTCTTGGTAAATTCAGGTAATATTCTAAGGTAACTCCAATTACTTTGTTTAATTGATAACGACTTGCAAATCCAATACTAGCCATTGTATTAACATCTTCAAAAGCGACATAATTTCTGTGAGATAACGTTGGTGCTATTTGTAATGAAAATCGTTCATTTATTTTTTTTGAAATTAAAGCTTGAAAAGTATAGCTCAAACGGTGTTCCCATGATTTAAAAGAAACTGGAGAAGTAGCATCAGAACTGGCATCCATAACTGAATATGCAGTATTGGCTAACAACGTCAAATTGATAGGATTACCATCTTTTTCTTGTTGAATGACTTTATATTTTAAATATCCATTCACCAATTCTCGATATGGTCCAGCTCCTTTACTTATCGCATAACCAACTTGCATCTTGTTTGTAATTCCATAGTCAGCTCCAAAAGAAACATCTCTTGCATTGAATGTGTTTTTTAATCCATTACTATAATCTCCAAACTTGTGACCAAAAAACAAATCTAATTCTTTTTTCCAAAGTGTTTCGGTAGAATGACCGTTGCCTATCCTGGTCGTATTAAACGTATTATAAACTTTTTCTTGTCCAAGAATATTCGCGATATTAAAGCATAGTATTGCTCCAAAAAATATAGTTAATTTCATAATAATTTAGTTTTCTTTTTAATTTAATATAAACCTTTCCTATAGGTTTAATAATTTATAACTTCGCTATTTTCAATACACTTAAACCCTATTTACCTCCCAAGCCATAACTTCGCTTGAAGGAGTATAATCGGCTTTTGTGTCTTGTTCGGTCAAGAAATAATTAGCCATTATACCTGCTATTTTTTTAGTTTCATCGGAAGCTTCATCTAATATTTCGGGGTTTGCAAAAAAATGTTTTACAAAATGAGTATCAAAATTACCAGATTTAAAAGCTTCGTGATTTATGGTGTATTTACAGAAATCGAGCGTTGTTTCGATTCCTACAATATCATAATCTTCGATTGCTTTTGTCATTTTTCGAATCGCCTCTTCTCTTGTTGGTGCATGAACGATTAGTTTAGCAATCATAGGATCATAATAAATTGGAATTTCCATTCCTTCTTCAAATCCATCGTCAACTCTAACCCCTTCTCCTGTTGGTCTCTTATAAACTTCTAAAGTTCCAATGTCTGGTAAGAAATTATTTTTTGGATCTTCGGCATAAACTCTGACCTCTATAGAATGACCATCAATTTTTAAATCTTCTTGTGAGAAACTTAATTTCTCTCCTCTTGCTATTTTTATTTGTTCTTCTACCAAATCTAAACCTGTAATCATTTCTGTAACAGGATGCTCTACTTGAAGACGGGTATTCATTTCTAAAAAGAAAAACTCCCCATTTTCATATAAAAACTCAACGGTTCCTGCTCCAACATAATTACACGCTTTGGCTACTTGGCAAGCTGAGTCGCCCATTGCTTTTCTAAGTTCTGGTGTAAGGACAGCCGATGGCGCTTCTTCTATTACTTTCTGATGTCTTCTTTGTATCGAACATTCTCTTTCGAAAAGTGAAACTGTATTTCCAAAACTATCTGCTAAAACTTGAATCTCAATATGACGTGGTGAACCTACATATCGCTCAATAAAAACAGCTCCGTTACCAAAAGATTTTACGGCCTCGCTAATGGCTAAATTCATTTGTTCTTCGAACTCTTCTCGGTTTTCGACTACACGCATTCCTTTTCCACCTCCTCCTGCTGAGGCTTTTATCAAAATTGGATAACCGATAATATCGGCTTCGTTTTTAGCTTTTTCGATGTCTGTAATTGCCTTATCTAATCCTGGAACCATTGGGATTCCGTAAGATTTTACAGCTGACTTAGCCGACAATTTATCGCCCATAACTTCCATCGATTCTGGAGAAGGACCTATAAATGTAATGCCTGCATTGGTCGCTTTTCTAGTAAAATCAGCATTTTCGCTCAAAAAACCATATCCTGGGTGAACTCCATCTACATTTAATTCTTTACAAATTTCTAATATTTTATCCCCTAACAAATAACTTTCGTTACTTGGTGGAGGTCCTACACAAACGGCTTCATCAGCATATTTTACAAATGGTGCATTAACATCAGCCTCCGAATATATGGCGACCGATTTTATCCCCATTTTTCGACAACTGCGCATTATTCTCAATGCTATCTCTCCCCTATTTGCTATTAGAATTTTTTTCATACCCTTATAATTTTTGTTCACAAGTCACAAATATACAATTCTTCATCTAATTATGACAAAACAACCTAAATATTATGGTTCTACCGAGTTTAGTATGGGTAATACAATATAGTAGTACCTCAAAGTTTAATACTATATCTATTTTTGCAAAATGTACAATGTACTATGCCCTATGTTGTTTTTAATCTTAAATTCATTAAATACAAAAAACTTATCCTTTTTACGAAAAATTAAATTTAGCTCTTCTTGAATTCAGCCTCTAAAAACGATAGGATAAAAAAGCTTTACGTTTTTTTCTTAGTCTTTTACTCATTTTAATTTTACAGCTCTTTTATTGCAAGCATGTTCTAAAAAAATGTACTTTTGAATTAAAATTATTATGGGTAAATTAACAGGAACATTAAGAGCGAACATCAACGTTGGTAGCGAAGTTGAAATAGTACAGAAACATCATCAACGTTCTGGAGAGCTTACGGAAGGTTTTGTTGAGAAACTATTGACTAAATCGCCAAAGCATACGCACGGTATAAAAGTAAGGTTAGAAACTGGCGAAGTTGGAAGGGTTAAATATGTGATTGAAGAAGAGGATTAGTTTATCAGTAACAATAACTTTTTATTAAACATTTAGGTTTTGTAACGCATAAAAATGCCTTACTACAATTTTTGTAATAAGGCTTTTATTTTCTGTTTAAAAATAAGTGTTGTAAAAATATTATTTCAATCCTATTTCTTCTAATCTTTGATCGAGGTAATCTCCTGCTAAAATATCTTCATACATTTTTGGGTGCTCACTATCAATACATTGAGGTAAGCAATCTAATGGCATGTCGGGTCTTGGGTGCAAGAAGAAAGGAATAGAAAAACGATCTTCTGCCCATTTTTCTTTTGGAGGATTTACAACTCGATGCGTTGTAGAACGTAACTTGTTATTGGTCAATCGTTGTAACATATCGCCTACATTAACAATAATGTGATTTTCGATAGATGTTACTGCAACCCATTCGTTTTGTTTATTCAAGACTTGTAATCCATCGGCAGAAGCTCCGATTAATAACGTTATTAAATTGATGTCTTCATGTTCTCCAGCTCTTACAGCGTCTGGTTCTGGATTTACGATTGGCGGATAATGTATAGGTCTTAAAATACTATTTCCGTTGTGGATATGTTTATCAAAATAATGCTCGTCAATGTTTAAATATAATGCAATCGCTTGCAATAATTTACCTCCTGTTTTTAGGAATGTTTGATATGCTTCTTTTCCTGTTGGTAAAAAATCAGCTAATTCATCTACTGAAATATTATCGTGATAGACTTCTTTAATTGGATCTCCGTCTTCTACAAATTGTCCGAAATGCCAAAATTCTTTTAAATCTCCTGCTTTACTTTGTTTTGCGTGTTCTTTTCCAAAAGAAGTATAACCTCTTTGCCCTCCAATTCCTTCTATTTCATATTTAGCTTTTACAGCTGTGGGTAAATTAAAGAAGGCTTTTATGTTTGTGTACAATTGATCGATTACCTGATCTTCGATTCCGTGGTTTCTTACTGCTACAAATCCAATTTCTTCGTAAGCTTCTCCTATTTGTTTTACAAAACTAGCTTTTCTTTTTTCATCGTTTGATAAAAAATCTGCTAAATCTACTGAGGGAATTCCTATTGGTGTTTTCATTTTTTTTACTAAATAATAAAGCCCTTAAAACAGGTGTTTTAAGGGCTTTGAACATCTATTAATTTAAGGCTTGTTTTAAATCTGCAAGTAAATCTTCAGCATCTTCAATACCAACGCTTAGTCGGATTAAAGAATCTGTGACTCCACTTTTTTCTCTTTCTTCTTTTGGAATTGCTGCGTGTGTCATTGTAGCAGGATGTCCAATTAGAGACTCTACTCCTCCTAGTGATTCTGCTAATGCAAATATTTTTAATTTCTTTACAATATTTAATGCATCGTCAAGCTTATCACCTTTAAGGGTAAAAGAAATCATACCTCCAAAATCTTTCATTTGTTCTTTGGCTACATTGTGATTTCTGTGCGACTCTAATCCTGGCCAATAAACAGTATCTACTTTTGGATGACCAACTAAAAATTCAGCAATTTCTTTACCGTTTTTACAATGTTGTTGCATTCTGATGTGCAATGTTTTAATTCCTCTCAATACTAAGAAAGAATCCATAGGACCACAAACAGCTCCTGAGCTATTTTGTATTCTATAAATTTCGTTTGCAATTGTTTCATCTTTTGCGACTAAAATTCCCATTACTACATCTGAGTGTCCTCCTAGGTATTTTGTTGCTGAGTGCATAACGATATCTGCTCCCAAGTCTAAAGGAGTTTGTAAATATGGTGTTGCAAATGTATTGTCAACTGCTAACCAGGCATTGTTTGCTTTGGCTATTTTTGCCATTGCTTTTATGTCTATAATTTGCATTGTTGGGTTGGTTGGTGTTTCTACCCAAATCAATTTTGTTTTTTCGTTTGCTATTTTTTCTACTCCTGCAACGTCTCCCATTGCAACGAAATGAAATTTAATTCCATATTGTTCAAAGATTGTTTTAAAAATACGGTAAGTTCCTCCGTATAAATCATTGGTAGAAATAACTTCGTCTCCTGGTTTCAGCATTTTCATAACACAGTCGATTGCTGCTAATCCTGAACCAAATGCGGCTCCAAATTTACCGTTTTCAATTGCTGCTATATTTTTTTCTAAAGCACTTCTCGTTGGATTTCCTGTTCTAGAATATTCGTATCCTTTGTGTACTCCTACTTCTTCTTGAATGTAAGTAGATGTTTGATAGATGGGAGTCATTATTGCTCCTGTAGCTGGATCTGGTTCTAGTCCTGCGTGAATTGCTTTTGTTCCAAATTTCATGAAATAGGTGTTTTTTAGTTTTTTATATTTTATATCTAAATCGAAAAGTGATTTGAATATAATTTTCACGAAAATAAGAATTATTATTCTAAAATACTTCTTGTCAATATGTTTTTTTACTTCTAGCTTAAATGACTTCGTGTAAATGAAGATTAATACGGATTATCAATTACGAATGAACAATTATGAATTACGAATTATGAATGAACAATTAAGAATTACGAATTATCAATTACGAATTATGAATTACGAATTATGAATTACGAATGAACAATTAAGAATGAACAATTAAGAATTATCAATTACGAATTATGAAACATAAAATTTGAAATAAGCGATAATATATTGATAGAATGTAAGGTTGCTGCTGCTTAGAAGTTTGAACGATGCTAAAAGAAATTTATCTATCTCAGGATTACAAATGGTGAAAATATTGAAGGGTACTAAAATAAATGACAAAAAAATACATAAAGACAAGGGACGTAAAATATAATTGGCAATTTAATGAGGTTATAAAGTGCTAATCCTCTCTTATTTAGGGTTCGCTGAAAAACACTCGGAATCAGTAGAGTCTTTGTTCTAGTTGTTTTTTAGACTTTTTTAGTAAACCATAAACCGTGATTAATACGGATAGTAAGTTTGAAAATACGCACTAAAAATAGCTGTAAAAAGACTTTTGAATCTGTTGTAAAAAATAATCAAACTCTAGCAAATACTGAATTGGAAACACATATACGCGTTAGGGATAGAAACGTTAGCTTTTTGAGCTTCGACTTAGTTAATCTTGACTGAAAAGAGCGATTTTATGAGCTCCTTTTAAGTTTAGATTAACTTTGTTGAAACTCAAAAACTACAAGTGGATAGCCCGTTTAAACGCCCTTGTCTGAATTATGAATTACGAATGAACAATTACGAATTATCAATTACGAATTACGAGTTATGACTAGAAAATTGAGGATTATGAAATAAGTGAAAAAAGATTGAGGGGTTTAATTTAAACGACAAAAAAAAGACTAACTCTTGAAAAAAAATAATTGATTCTTAAATGAGATTATAAAGTACTGAACCGCTCTCCTACTGTTTATACACAAAGTAAAACGTACTTTGGATTTTAGTATATATTAACAATTTGAAATTGGAGGATTAACAAATAATCGCTATCTTCGGGAACGTAAAAATAAAAAAACATGATAAAAGACGCATATATTATTGACGCAATAAGAACTCCTATTGGAAATTTTGGAGGGACACTTTCTGCTGTTCGAACGGATGATTTGGGGGCTATTGTAATGAAAGAATTAATCAATAGAAACGAAAGTTTGAATCCTTCTGAGATTGAAGATGTATTGTTTGGTTGTGCGAATCAAGCGGGTGAGGATAATCGTAATGTGGCTCGTATGTCGTCACTTTTGGCAGGGTTGCCTTACACTTTGGGAGGTGAAACTGTAAACCGTTTGTGTGCTTCGGGGATGGCTTCGACTATAAATGCTTCGAGGGCTATAAAATTGGGCGACGGAGATATTTACATTACTGGAGGTGTGGAAAATATGACGAGAGGTCCTTGGGTGATTTCTAAGGCTTCTAAACCATTTGGAAGAGATGCTCAGATGCATGATTCTAGTTTTGGTTGGCGTTTTATTAATCCAAAAATGAAGGAGCTTTATGGGATTGATGGTATGGGACAAACGGCTGAAAATCTTGTGGATCTTTATAAAATAAGTAGAGAAGATCAAGATCAGTTTTCTTATTGGAGTCAAATGAAAGCGACTAGGGCTCAAAAAGAGGGAATATTTAGTGAGGAAATTGTTCCTGTTGTGATTCCTCAACGAAGAAAAGAGGATATTATCTTTAGTGAGGATGAATTTATTAGACCAACGACAACGTTAGAAATACTTGGTAAACTTAGACCTGCTTTTAGAAAAGAAGGTGGAACAGTTACGGCTGGAAATGCGTCAGGACTGAACGATGGTGCTGGAGCAATATTGATTGCGTCGGAAGAGGCTGCTACTCGAAATGGACTTACACCAAAGGCTAGAATTGTTGCTTCGGCAGTGGCTGGAGTAGAACCTAGAATTATGGGAATTGGTCCTGTTTATGCTTCTCAGAAAGCTTTGAAAAGAGCTGGATTGACAATGGATGACATGGATGTAATCGAATTGAATGAGGCTTTTGCGGCTCAGAGCTTGGCTTGTACTAGAGCTATGGGATTGGAAGATAACGACCCTCGTATTAATCCTAATGGAGGTGCGATTGCGCTGGGACATCCGCTAGGAATGACTGGTTCTAGAATTTTGCAAACCGCCATGTTAGAACTTCATAGAACGAATAAAAAATATGCTTTGGTTACGTTGTGTATTGGTGTTGGGCAAGGTTATGCTACGATTATAGAAAGAGTTTAGGTTTATGGAAGAGTTAAAAACAAGACCAATAAAGGAAAGTGAATTAGTATTAGTTCGGTTTCTACTGTACAAAGCAGGGGTGAAAATGGAAGATTTTCCAATTAGCACTACTGTTTTTGAGTATGAGGGTGGAAAAATGGGAAGTATTAACTTTGTTTCTGAGAATCAAGGGGAATATGATTCTGATATTATTCAAGCTCAATACATTGACACTGATGATGTAATTGTAATGATTACACTGACGAAAGACAAGAATAATCAGCTTTTGGATTTAGATTTTTGGAAAGTAAATTTTGAAAAACTAGTGACTTATCCGACTCCTGAAGATTTGATTTTTGAAAATTTTAAAGAAATTAAATAGGTGTGAATAATTACGAATTAAGAATTACGAATTACGAATTACGAATGACGAATGACGAATTACGAATTACGAATTAAGAATTGTTTTCAGTTTGTGAATTGGTTATTGAAACGGATAATACTGGTGAGGTTATCAGTAAAAAAAAAGAGCTATTTCTAGTGAAATAGCTCTTTTTTTATGTTTTAAAACTAATTTTTATTTACTCTTTTTTATCGCTAAATCGTAGAGATATTCTGGAGCAAAATCTGCGTTACACTCCCATTCAATAGTCCACCTATTTTTAGTAAACTGTTTAAAATATTCAATATTTTGGAGTGGTTTGAATACGACACCATTTATACTATCCTTTAAATCTACAATTGACTTTACTCCATTATTGAATAAAATCTCGATTTTATAATCTTTTATGTATTTAGCTTCTTTGACTTTCAATAGCATAGCATTTTAATTTAAAGGTTCAATTTTATTTAATGGCTTTTCTGTTTGAGAAAGTTTCCAATTTTCTAATAACTCTTCTTGATGTAAATCTAACCATTCATAAACCATTTTAAGAGCTCGCCTAGGTATTTTACCTTCCACAATTCCATCTTTTATAGTTACGATAGCTTCATATCCCTGATACTCTATATGAAAATGGGGAGGATTATCCGACATTCCCCACCCCTAAAATCATTTTTGCCTTTTTGAAGAAAAACTACCAAATATTGATGTCGTTTTCCCCTGTTTTGTAGTTTCAATTAGAGAATTACTTTTCATTCTTTAATTTTATCTGATTTTTCACAAAAAAATGTAAGAAAATATACTTTTGAAAACAGGGTGGGGAAGGTCAG
>WFNC01000472.1 GCA_015488785.1 Flavobacteriales bacterium
ATTAAGGAGGTTTACATATATATATCTACCCACTAAGATAGTTTATCTACAATTCAATCTATAAATTCTTATATCCATTAATTCACAGATTCTTTCGAATAATATTAAGGAACTCCTCGCTAGTTTTTGAAATTATTTTCATTACCTTATCGTTTTCTAGTGAAACTAGAAAATATTTTCCTATGCCGAAAGCGATCCAAAAAGTAGTTTCGTTACTGAACAATAATTTTTCTTCTTTTTTTATTATTTTTATCTTTTCGTCTCTTCATTCCTCCTTTTCCTTTAACATCATTAGCGTAAATTAACTCTACAAAATAAATACCTTTCCCCCAATTTTTAGTATCAAAGGTAACTGCAAAATAATTCAATTCTTTTTCCTGCGCTACCATCTGCCCTAACGCATTTACAACCGTTACATCTTTAATATTTCGGATAGAGGTAATAGTAAATTTATCGGTTGTTGGATTAGGGTAAACTAATACCCCATCTTCTGATTTTTTATTTATTTTCAAAGTAGTGTCAACAATAAATTGTCCCATCATCCCTCCATCTTCATGTATTAACATATGGCAATGATACATATAAGGAATATTACTAGGAAAATCATCAAACTTAGTGATAAATCGAACTGTTTCTTGCGGTTTTATTAGAATAACATCTTTTCTTCCTTGTTCGCTTGGAGCAGGAGTATTTCCATTTCTGTCTAATAGATAAAACTGAACATCATGAATATGAAATGGATGAGCAATAGCTGATTGGTTTCTTATCGACCAAATTTCAGTATTTCCAAGAGGTATATAATAATTTATAACATCCAGATTAAATGACACATTATTAATCGTAAACAATCCATTTAATTGATTCATTCCCATCTGTTTAGGTTGCATCACTAATGTACGTGTAATATCAGAACTATTCTCTGATAATGGAGTAACTGTTACTAAATAATTTGGAATAGCTGTTACTGGACTAGAAGTTGGAACTACGACATTAAAAGTCATTAGGTTAAAATCAGATCCGTTTAATGAATTAGGATTATAATTATCTAAAGTCATATTAGCATTCATACCAGGAAAAGAAGCTCCATAAATACCATTTTGAAATTCGGAAGCGTAACTCTTCAACACCAATGACTGCCCGTTCATTGAAGCAAAGTCAATTAGAATTTCAGCTCTTTCTCCTGGAGCCAACTGCAAACGAGTTAATGAAATAGGAGCTTCTAACAATCCTCCATCAGAACCGATTTGATAAAAGGTTTTATTTCCTTCTAATCCTACGTTAAATACACGCATTGAAGAACCATTCAATAAACGTAAACGAACTACTTGAGCCGGCACCTCTAATGTACCATCAATTGTCGCATTTACCATTGCTACATCATCTGTATTAGAAGGAACTACAATTTCTTTAGCTGTATTAAAATCTTTAGTTTGTATCACCAATGGAAAATCATCAACACCATATGTACGAGGCAAATCTAAATCAGCCTCTTCATCGTCTTTTACAATAATAAAACCCGAAATTCCCTTAGATACATGCGTATTCGTTTTACGATGTAAATGAGGATGATACCAATAGGTTGAGGCTTTATCCATTATCTTAAAGCTAGGATTCCAAGTTGTTCCAGGTGTAATAAAAGTATGTGGACCTCCATCATTTTCACCTGAAATATGCATCCCATGCCAATGGATTGTTGTGGTGTCTGTCAAATTATTTTTCACTGTAAAATTCACAAAATCGCCTTGATTTAAAATTAGTGTTGGACCTAAAACATCTCCATTTACTCCCATAGTATTGGTATTTATCCCACTATAAAATTGGTGCGTTCCATACTGTAAAGTTAAGTCTACGTTTGTTCCCATAATCGTATCAGGAATCAAAATAGGATTTTGCGCTGTTGCTAATAATCTATTTATTAGAATTAAACCTAGTATTATTTTTTTTACTTTCATAATATTGTTTGTCTTGTACTCTAATTTAACATACTAAATCTACCCTCTTCTATTTCTAGCTTCTCTATCAATACAACGTTTTCCCTTTTGACTAATGTTGATAAAAAGTTTCATCAACTTCTGTTATTCCCTTGAAAGGTTTTTCTTCTTGGAAATTAGGATCTTGGGAAGATAAAAATTTATGTCTCCAACTGAAAACAGTAGGCTCACTAACACCTATTTCAGTTGAACTTTTAACTAAACTTAAACTTGATTCAAGAGACTTCATAAATAAGGGAATTAAGTTTTTTTATGAATTCCGTTTATCCAAGTACCCGTATATTCAGTAAAGCCTCGTTTGCAGTCCTTACATTTATATTTTCGACAACCTTTATCTATTCCATTCTTACAAAAGTTGGAGCCGTTGCAATGTGGACATTCTGCTCTTTTATCATCGAGAGCATCTCCTCTTAATTTCAATAATAAAGAAATAATCTGACGCTATTTTAATCCTGTTTAAATCGGTCAATAATGATTGTTGATTTGAGTCTGAGAGGTTTGAAAAATAGGCTAAAATTTGTTCTTTGTCCATAAGTTTATATTTACTTTAAAGGTACAAAAAAAACATCGCAAAATATTAGTAGAGCCATTTTAGTTTACAAATTATACCAACTTATTCTATTCAAATGCACTTTCCTTCCATTTAAAACGTAACTCCTAACAACAAAGAAACTTTATAAGGAGTTCTTTTTACAGAAGTATTATTAGTATTCGGATTGTGAAACAAATCGAATTTAGGACCAACAAAAAAGGCTATTTTTTTTAGTTTTCTTTCATAAGTTATAGCATAAAATGAAGATAGGTTAACTTTTCTCGCGTCAAATTTATAATCCTCTGATTTTTTATCAATAGACTTCCCGTTATTATATTTTTTTAAAATTACTTTTGAATTAACATGAAAATTACTAGCTATCCCCAATGCTAAATTAACAGCACTACTATGTCCAAACTTTATTGCGGGATAACTGACACCAAGAGGGACAGTAATATATTGATGTAAATATTTATACGAAACCGCATCATATGATTGACTGTTCACATTAGTAAAACCGATTTGTCGGTCTATTTGGTCTCCAAATGTTATACCGTTATACTTCTCAACAATCGCATATTCTTGATATTGAATTCCACTTTGTATTTTTAATTTATTAATCTGATAAGAAATAGAAAGCCCTCCCCCATTCGCTACCGATGGATTTTCGTACATAGAATAAATGTCTTTGTTTATTTTTCGATAACTGGTTCCTGTTTGAACAAACGGAGAAAAAGAAAGTATATTTTTCTCTTCTTGAGCAAAAGAAAACAGAGAAATACCAATAAATAAAGAGGTAACTAAAAGTTTCATAACTAAGTTTTTAGCAAATAACGACATTAAACAATATTTATTGTCTAAGCATAAAAAAAGCCTCTTATATCAATGATATAAGAGGCTTATATTTTTTTCCAAAACTAGGAAAAGAGGCTTTTTCTAGTCTATTCAATTTTCCTTAAATAGTAAACTTTAATTATAAAACCCTTCAATAAGAGCTTCATAGTTTTTATTAATCACTTTTCTTTTCAATTTCAACGTAGGAGTTAGTTCACCTGAATCTACTGTCCACTCATTGAGTAACAATTTAATTTTCTTAACTTGTTCCCATTTACCAAATTCACTATTCAGATTATTAACCTCGTTCATTATTTTAGAAATAACAGCTTTATTTTTAATTAAATCTTCATTATTAGAAAAACTAATATTGTTTTCAGTAGCCCAGTTGGTCAAGAATTCGAATGCAGGAACGATAAGCGCCGAAGGATGTTTTTGAGCTTCTCCTACAACCATGATTTGCTCAATAAATTGAGATTCTTTCATTTTATTTTCAACAACCTGTGGAGCAACATATTTACCTCCCGAAGTTTTAAACATTTCTTTCTTACGGTCTGTAATTTTCAAGAAACCATCAGCATCTATCACTCCTATATCTCCAGTATGGAACCATCCTTTTTCGTCAATAACTTCTTTGGTTAAATCTGGACGTTTGTAATACCCCATCATTAAACAAGGTCCTTTTGTTAAAATCTCACCATCTTCGGCAATCATTAACTCTACGCAGTCTAATTTTGTTCCTACCGTTCCAAATTTAACTCCAGATTCATGTGAATTTACAGCAATTACAGGAGACGTTTCTGTCAAACCATAACCTTCAAAAGCTGGTATTCCTATAGCTAAGAAAAAACGAGCCAAACGAGGTTGTAACGCAGCTCCACCTGAAGCGATTGCTAAAACTCTTCCTCCTAATTTTTGTCTTACTTTACTATAAACTAATTTATCGGCAAGTTTACGTTGAAGACTAGGATGCTTTCCATATTCATAAGACTCTGTCAATTCCATTGCCCATTTAAAAATAGAAGCTTTAATTCCTCCAGCAGCCATACCTTTAGTCATTACGCTATCGTGAATTTTTTCTAACAATCTAGGAACAGCTGTAAAAACATGCGGTCTGCATTCAGTAATATTGTCAACAATCGTGTCCATAGATTCTGCATAGTAAATATTGATTCCACTCATTTGGTACAAATAAATCAACATTCTTTCATACACGTGACAAAGCGGCAAAAACGAAAGAGCAACGTTACCTTTATCTACTGGAAGTCTTGGACGACTACCTTTTGCATTTTCAACTAAATTTTGATGACTCAACATCACTCCTTTTGGTTTTCCTGTCGTACCTGAAGTATAAATTAAAGTTGCTAATTCAGTTGCTTTTATAACTTCTTTTCTTTTCTCTACTTCAGCTTGATCTCCGTCTTTTCCTAATTCCAAAACTTCATTCCAGCTTGCAGCGCCTTTTATTTCTTCAATAGCAAATATTTTTTCCAATGTTGGTACATTCCCTTTTATTGCATTTGCTTTATCAAATAATTCTTGGCTAGAAACAAAACAAAATTTTACTTCAGCATCGTTAAATATATATTCGTAATCCTCTTTTGTAATCGTTGGATAAACAGGTACATTAACAGCTCCTGTTTGCAAAATTCCAATATCTAAAATATTCCATTCCGTTCTATTATTAGAAATCATAGCGATTTTATCACCTGGTTTTACCCCAAGTTTTATTAATCCCTTACTAATTAAATTAGCTTGTTCTAAATAATCTTGTATCGAAGTAGAAACCCATTTCCCATTCACTTTAGACACTAAAGCTTTTGACTGAGGATGGTGTTTTAATTGAAAATAAGGTACGTCAAAAATTCTTTTAATTTCATCGAAATTTCCCATGTAGTATTGTTTTATCTTGTTTAGTTGACTCTCATTCCCCCTCTGTTTTGAACTTATATTCTAGCTTTCTAGATTCTCTTTTTTGCTTAAATATCCAAATTAGAGGTGAAATTGAGATAACAAATATAGTAAAACAGATTTTTATATAATAATTATTAAGAACTTTATTTCGATGAAATATTTTGAATCGCGCAATTAACAAATTCTTTTATAAAAGCTGATAAAAAGCATTATTTTTTTTAACAGTTTATCTTACCTTTGTTATATAAATAAAAACGTTATGTTAAGAAAAAAAATAAGAACAATTTTAGCTTCATCGCTATTAATGATTGCAGCCTCTGGTGTTGCGCAAGAAACGTCTAGTATGCCGATTTACAAATTAGCAGCAGGAATTAGAGTCGGTGATTATCATACAGGTACTGTAAAATACTTCTTTTCCGATTTATTAGCTGTTGAAGGGTCTTTGGGAGTGTCATTCCTTGGTTTACCTAAAGTTTCTGTTTTTGTAGAGAAATATCATGAAGACTTATTCATGCCTAATTTCCATTTATTTTATGGAGCAGGTATTAACTTTAGAGGAAGAAGAGAATATGTTTACAATAACTATTATAATGGATATTATTCTTCAAGTAGAGGTCAATGGGAAACAAATTATTCCGTAGGACCTTCTATAATAGGAGGAGTAGAATATGACTTTTCAGAAATGATAAACGTCCCCCTTGCGGCAAGTGCTGATGTTAGATTGGGATTAGATTTCCCCTCGGTATTGTTTTACCCAAGTCCAGGTGTAGCCGTAAGATATATTTTTAAATAAATTGGTTTCCCTAGTTTTGCATGAGTTGTTATAACTTATCTAACGAACTAAAGTTTAACATTTTCTATCTTGTAAAATGTACAAGGTATTAAGTACAATGTCTTTTAACTGAAGTTGTTTTATTTGAGGTATTTTCACGAACCTCAGTTATGGTTTATAAATAGGTGCTAAAGATTTCCCTCATTCGGAAAACCAAACAATTAAATTCAAATAACATTGTAATCAAAATTCAAGAACAAAAAAAGAGCTGTTAAATCTAACAGCTCTTTTTTATTTAACTATTTTTAATTTTCTAATTCTCAAACATCAAATTAGCCAATCATCAGTAATTATTTAATCACTGCTGGAAACTCCAAAGAGAAGTTTGTCAATTCAGCAAATTCATTAATTCTATCAGCGATTTCATCCATAGACAAATCTCTTAATCTTTCAATTCCAAATTTTTCTACCGTAAAAGAAGCCATAGCCGACCCCATAATGATTGCATTCTTCATATTCTCCCAAGACAAATCTCCTGTAGAAGCTAAATGACCAATAAATCCACCAGCAAAAGTATCTCCAGCTCCAGTTGGATCAAAAACTTCTTCCAATGGTAATGCAGGAGCGTAAAAAACTTTTTCTCCACTAAACAATAATGCTCCGTGTTCTCCTTTCTTAATAATAAGCGTCGTAGGTCCCATTTCTAAAATCTTACGAGCAGCTTTTCTCAACGAGTATTCTCCCGATAATAAACGAGCTTCCTCATCATTAATCGTCAAAACATCGATTTCTTTTATTACCTCTTTTAAATCAGGCATTGCAATTTCCATCCAAAAATTCATGGTATCCAAAACAATCAATTTTGGTCTTACTTCCATACTTTTTATTACTTTCAATTGTAACGACGGAGTTAAGTTTCCTAACATTAAATATTCACAATCTTGGTAACTAGCAGGAATAACCGGATCAAAATTTTCTAATACATTTAATTGCGTATCAATAGTATCTCTACTATTCATATCATTATGATATTTTCCAGACCAGAAAAAAGTTTTTTCACCTTGTTTTACTTGAAGTCCTTCTGTAATAATATCTTTATCCTTAAACATATCTAAAGTTTCCTGTGGAAAATCTTCTCCAACTACAGAAACAATTTTAGCTTGTTTTGTGAAATATGAAGCCGCTAAACTAATATATGTACATGCTCCTCCAATTATTTTGTCTGTTTTTCCAAATGGTGTTTCAATAGCATCAAATGCTACCGTTCCTACGTTTACTAAGCTCATTTTGTCTGTTTTTTATGTTTTTTTTAATATTTTTTTACAAAGGTATTGTTTTATCCGAAACTATCCTTATATTTGCACTCGAATTAAAAAAAAAGCTTCTTTAGCTCAGCTGGTTAGAGCACCTGACTGTTAATCAGGGGGTCCAAGGTTCGAGTCCTTGAAGAAGCGCTAAGTTAAAGAGTAATTGCATTTGTAATTACTCTTTAACTTTACTTTTTTTTTTAATCACCAGCTTCTTTAGCTCAGCTGGTTAGAGCACCTGACTGTTAATCAGGGGGTCCAAGGTTCGAGTCCTTGAAGAAGCGCAAAAAGCAATCATATTTATTTATGGTTGCTTTTTTTGTTTTTACTAAAATCTACTTAAAATGTATTTTAGTTTACCGCTTCTTTCAAAAAAATTGATTACTTTTATCCAGCTAAAAAAAACTAGACAATTACTAAACTTAGTCTATTTTGGATTTGGGCGTTTAAACGGGCTTTCCGCTTAAAGTTTTTGTTTTTAAAAAAGTTTGACTAAGCCAAAAAGGAGCTCCTAAAATCGCTCTTTTTAGCCAAGTCACACTATTTTTTCAAAACAAAAAGCTAACGCTCCTATCCCTAACGCGAATAAAAAGAATAGAAACAAAACGTAAAAACAACAAGACAAATGAATAATTTTGACGCAAACGAATTTAGAAAATATGCAATAAAGCATAGAGGGATTTCTAGCATGGTAATGGACGATTATATTTCTGCTATGGGACAAAGCCAAATAGGAACTACTCCTATCGGAATGACTCCAAACATTATAGAAGAACGCCAAATGAATATTGCGATTATGGATGTTTTCTCACGTTTGATGAGAGACCGAATCATATTTTTAGGAACAGGAATAGATGATTATGTAGCCAATATTATTACAGCTCAATTGCTTTTCTTAGAGTCAACAGACGCAAAAAAAGACATTCAAATTTACATTAATTCGCCAGGAGGTTCTGTATATGCAGGACTAGGAATTTACGATACCATGCAGTATATACAACCAGACGTTGCTACAATTTGTACGGGTATGGCCGCTTCTATGGGAGCAGTTTTGTTGTGTGCAGGTGCCGATGGAAAAAGAACAGGATTGAAACATTCTAGAGTAATGATTCACCAACCATTAGGAGGCGCACAAGGACAAGCTTCGGATATCGAAATTACAGCTAGAGAAATACAAAAACTAAAGAAAGAACTTTATACCATTATTTCTGAACATTCAAAAAAACCATACGATCAAGTTTGGAACGATAGTGATAGAGATTATTGGATGACTTCAGCAGAAGCTAAAGAATACGGTATGATTGACGAAGTTTTGCAACGTAAACCAAAGGCTTAGTTTTTTTTTTAGAAAACAGACCAATTTAACATTGAAATTCGACTAAAAAAATAAAATTTATTTTTACAACAACAATGAAACTACCATAGTCTTAGTTATGATAGTTTCATTTGAAGAAGTATAGGTGAACATAAAATTGTTTAATTGGTCTAAAAACTATTGGAAATCAATTTAAGTCATTCGCTTTATTTTATTTAAAATGATGAACTTCCAATCAATTCGATTGATTGGAAGTTTATTCTTTTTGTGGTAAGACACTATTTCTAAACTTTAAATTAATAGTTTGAGTAAAGAAACAGAGCAAAAAAAGGTAAAGTGATTTGTTTTGAGTATAAATACCAATTAGATGTTTTAATTCTATTTTAAAAATAGCGTTTATTTTATATTTAATGCAATTAGCTTTTATTCGTTTTTCTTATTTTATAATAGGAACGTATGAAAAATTTCCCGTCGGTTAGGAAAATTTGAAGAAGTAAAAGCAATTATTATTTTGTCGAATTTCTTAATTTAATTAATAGGTATAAAAAAAGAATGAAACAGTATTATTGTTTCATGTAAAAAGTAAAATAAACTCAAACCCAAAA
>WFNC01000473.1 GCA_015488785.1 Flavobacteriales bacterium
ACCACTGTATAAGAAGTTGTAGAAGTGGGGTTGACAAAAATAGTATCTCCTGTTTGACCTGTATTCCATGTATAGTTATATCCTGCGATTCCACTTATTGGAGAAACAGTTAGCATTACATTGTCTTGAGGACAGTTAAATGTTGTGTCATTTTCTGCAATTACATTATAAGTATATTCATCAACGATTGTCAAGTAGTTTGAAGATCGGATTGTATCATTACATTGGTTGACAATAAAATAAGATATTATTACTTGCTCAGAGGGTTCAGTTTGAGCATCTAAAAGAGGTTCTATATTTATGTAAGCTGAATCCTGACCGTTCAAGAATATAACGCTATCAGCAATTGATGTATAATCATTTCCATTGCTCGCTCCCCCCGAAATAGTTATGTCTAAATTAAAATCACCAACAGTGTCAGTTCTTACGAGAGTAAAAATGCCGTCGATACAGCCTTCTCTAGTTAGTGTATCTGCCACGTGTATTGTTACGTAAGGAGTGTGATTAACGATTACTTCTACAGAATCGAGTAATGTAATATTACAATTATCAGTAATATTAATATAGAAAGTTGTGGTTTCATTTAAATTCACTTGATTCATTTCTGTTGAGGTTCCATTACTCCAGGCATAGTTTAAGGGAGCCGCTCCTCCCGAAATATTGGGGTTAATAATAAAATCTGAGGTGTCGCAAAACATAGTGTCAGATGTTAGCGCTTGAAGTGGTGTGTAGGGAGTAAATGAGATGTTAATTGTATCTCGAATACTAGTCGTATTACAAAAATCATTCGCAATAACGGTATAGAACGTATCTTGAACTGGATAAACATAAATTGAATCATTGGTTTGTCCAGTGCTCCACGAATAAGAATAGGGAGAAACACCACTATTTGCCACTGCGGTTAATAGGACAGAGTCTTGTGGACAAGCAAAAATAGTATCGTTAGTTGTAGTAATGTTTACGTTATAATCTTCTATTATGTAAAGTGTACCTGTTGTTTCTATCGTATCTCCACAAGGGGTAATTGTATAGACAATAAGGGTAATGTCCTCAACACCTTCGGTAAGACCGTCAGCAAAGGTTGTAATTGTTATTTGAGCAGAATCTTGTCCTGAAGCAAAGAAAACACTATCAGCTATAGTTGTATAATCGGTGCCGTTTATTGCAGAACCTAAAACATCTATATCTAAAGTTAAATCTCCGATTGTATCTGGTCTTATAAAAGTAAAAACAGCGTCGATACATCCCTCTAGCACCGCCGTATCTCCAACGATAGAATTAACTGCTGATAAAGCAGATATGTCAACCTCTACAGCGTCAGACGAAAAGCTTCCGCCTTCTAAAAAAACACCCGAGTCAAAAAGTCCATCCCCTGCATCTCCAATTGCTAGTTTAATATGGTAAGTTTGATTACAGATAACCGCAGCTTTTGCTTGTAAAACAACAGTACTCCCATCATATTCATAATTACTTGACGTATTGGGTGTATAGAAAACATTATATGAAGCCCAGTTTGCATCTATATCAGAACAATTTGAAGTCGTCCCATTGCTTCCAATTACTCCAGGGTTTATCGTGTTAATTGAAACGGGAGTTGTTGTAAACAGTGAGGGGTTATTTGGGTCTGGAACTAAAGCGATGTTAGTTGCTGTGTAGTTACCTCCATTAGGATTAGCTCCTGTTAAAAAGAAACCAAAAGCATCATTAACAGATGCGCAAACATATTCTTCATACTCTTCGGAAGCAAATACATAATTAAATTTTATAGTATCTCCAAGAGGAACGAAATCAAATTCGACAACACATTCGTCATAAATTTGGTTTGGAGTAATTGAAGCTAAATCAGTATCTGTCCCCATTAACCCTGTTCCTCCTTGATTAAGACCACTACCTGTGTTTAGTAACATCGCCATCGTAACATCTCCAGAACCTAGTAATAATCCATCGGCTAAACCAATATCTGAATTTCCATCGACAAAAGAGCCAACTTGCTCTTTAGGAACATTCGCTACACCTCCATTATATTGAATATTTGTAATTGTTACACCACTACCTGCTAAAACATTTTGAATGTATTGCTCTACAGTCATCGAATTTGTAACGGTCATTTGACCAAAAGAAATAAAAGGAAGTGCTAATAGAGTAAGTAATATGTGTTTTGTCATGGTAATGGATTTATGTTTTTAATAAGACTATAAAAAGTTAAAAAAAGTTGCTTTAATGTAAAAATAAATTTATTTATAATAATTAAAGTTCATAAAAAGCAGATTCAAACCTGAAATGTTATTTAGTTTGAGGATAATTAGATTAGCAATTAAAACTTTTTGGTCTAATTATTATTCTTTATCTTCGGCATTGTTCTTGAACAAAAGCAAAGATAGTTAAAATAAAATAAAGATGAAATTATTAAATATAGCAACAATACTAGCCTTAATCCTTCTACTTAGCGGATGTCTAGAGTATGAAGAAGTTGACTTTAAGGGAGTTCAGAATTTTGGAATAGAAAACAGAACCTCAGAGCAGATTCTTATTCGGTTAGATATAAAAGTAGAGAATCCGAATACCTATAATATAACCATAAAGCCAGCTACTTTAGATATTTCTATCAATGGGAAATACGCAGGTAAAACAAAAATGAAAGAAAAAATTGTTTTAAAGAAAAACACCACAGGAGTTTACCCGTTGTATTTACAGGCAAAAACAAAAGATATTATGGGGGCATTAACAGGGTCGTTAGGAGCTATGCTATCAGGAAGGGTTAAGGTTGGTATAAAAGGAAATGTGAAAGCAAAGGCTTATGGTGTTGGCAAAAAGTTTTATTTAAACGAAGAGCAAACCGTTAGTTTAAAAGGTTTAATGAAATAAAGTGAATAATAATCCAATAGGCATATTTGATTCTGGAGTAGGCGGTTTAACTGTTTGGAATACATTGTTGAAGCGGTTTGAAAAAGAATCTTTCATTTATGTGTCGGATAGTAAACATTGCCCTTATGGGAATAAAACAGATGAAGAAATAACAGAACTAAGTATAGCAATTGTTGATTTTCTCATCGAAAAAAAATGTAAATTGATTGTCGTGGCTTGCAATACAGCAACATCGGCAGCGATTTATTTTCTTCGGGATAAATATAAAGTTCCAATTGTAGGAATAGAACCTGCAATTAAGCCTGCTTCTTTACGTAGTAAAACTGGGAATATAGGAGTTTTAGCGACAAAAGGAACCGTAAGTGGAACACATTTTAAAACGACAGCACTAAAATTTGCAAACGATAAAAATGTCATTACTCAAATTGGTTACGGATTGGTAGATCAAGTCGAAAATAATCTAATTTATACAGCTCAGACAAGGGATTTGTTAAGAACGTATATTACTCCAATGCTAAATCAAAATGTAGATTTTATTGTGTTGGGCTGTACGCATTATCCTTTATTGTCGGATGAAATTAATGAAATCACAGAAGGGAAAGTTATTTTATTAGAACCTTCAGAAGCAATCGCAAAACAAGTAGAAAATAAATTGAAAGAGTATAATTTAGAATCAGAATCAAATAGCCGATTGACGACAATTTATACGACAGGAGATAACCTTTTGACAATAAAAAACGTACTAAATCAATTAAAAATGAGTACAAAGGAAAATATTAAGCTTAAACGGTGGTTGTAGTCTAGTAATAGGTAGTACATTTGAATAAAAAAAGAATTAATTTTAGCAGATCATAATTATGGAAGAAAAAGCAAAAGGAGGAAGCAAAAAAGATGGAATTTACATTGTTATTATTGTATTACTATTGGCGGGAATCGGTTATTTGAGTTATAGCTTAGGTAATTTGAAAAAAGAAAACAATGTAAACAAAGAATCCATTTCAAATCTAGTAAAAGAAAAGGACGATTTAAATACGATATTAAAAAATGCTGGAGTAATTGAAGATTCTGACGACAAGGCCTTGCGTAGTAACCTAGTGGAACTTTTAGATCAATATGATAATATTGAAATAAAAAATCAAGAAATGCAAGATAGTGTAGATAATCAAAAAGCAAAAATAGAAGGTTTATTAGCGGAAGTAGATGGTCTTAAAACGAAACAAAAAAGAGATTGGGGAAAAATTTATAAGCTAAAGAAAGAGACTGAAACATTGAGAGGAATAATGAAAGGATATATTCATACAATAGATTCTCTAAATACATTGAACGGAAGTTTGCAAAATACCATTGTAGTAAAAGATAATGAAATAAATGAAGTTTCTGGACAAAGAGACAAAGTACAAGAAGAATTAAATAAAACAAAAGATATCGTTGCTTTAGGTTCTGTTCTTCAAACAGGAGGAGTTACATCTACTGCTATAATTGTCAAAAAAAGTGGAAAACAAGTAGAAACAACAAGAGCTAAAAGAACAAACATGATAAAATCTTGTTTCACAATTGTAGAAAACAAAATAGCAAAAGCTGAAAATAAAGACATCGTAATGATTGTTTTTGATCCAAATGGGAAAGCACTTAAAAATAGTTCGTCTTTTACGTTCACTGTTGGAGAAGAAACAAAAACAGGAAGTGTAAAACGAAAAATAAATTATCAAAATCAAAATGTAGATTTGTGTATCTATTTTGAACTAGAAAATAGTATAGAAGCAGGGACGTATCGTACAGAAATATATGCAGATGGAGTTCGAATAGGGAAAACAACATTTGCACTAAAATAAAGAATTATGAAATTAAAACAAATACTAATCGTACTCTTAACACCTTTGTTATTTCTAACTTGTATTAATGACAACTTTACAGAAATGGATTTAAAACCGAATGCAACAGGTGAGCCAGGTAAAATCGTAGTTGTTTTAGATAAGGAATATTGGGATACTGAAATAAGCAAAGCAATAAAAGAAACGTTGCAAAAACCAGTAGAGACATTGCCACAAGAAGAACCGCTTTTTGATGTCTTAATTGTTGATAATGTTTCGTTTATTGGGAGTTTAAGAACCAATCACACCATATTGATTTTTAATGTCGATAATTCTAAAAAGTCAGTTTCATTAAATTTTAATGATCCTAAAAGAGACGTTTGGGCAAAAGGACAAGTTATCTACAAAATTGCGGGAAATATAAGTGGTGTAGCTGAGCAATATAGAAGGTATGCTACTAGTTTGTCTAATGAGTTAGCTATTTCTGCAATTTCTGTTTTACAAAGTGAGTATAAGCAGAACTATAATGAAGCGATAAAAGAAGAATTGGAAATTACAATGAACTTATCTTTGTATGTACCTAAATCGATGACGCTTTCTGAAAATTTCAACGATTTTATTTGGATGCAACAAGCAAAGTTAAAACATTCAGATGGTTTAGATCACGAAATACAACAGGGGTTAGTTGTTTATACGTATCCATTTTTAGACGATAGTACATTTACTTTGAAATATCAAATCGCAAAAAGAGATTCGGTGATGAAAAAATACATAGAAGGAGTAAAAGAAGGAACTTATATGACTACCGAAAAAGCTTTAGGATTTGAACCGCAGTATATCGAAAAAGAATTTAAAGGAGAATACGCTTTTGAAATGAAAGGTTTATGGAAAATGCAAAACAGCCTTATGGGCGGTCCTTTTATAAGTGTTAGTCGTTTGGACAAAAAAAACAATCGAATTATTACAGTTGAAGGATACGTTTTTGCGCCAAAATTTCAAAAACAACTTTACATGAGAGAACTCGAAGCAATGATTTATTCACTTGAGTTTTAAATGGAGCCAAAGCGATTAATTTATTTCTTTTATAGATGCCGACAATTTATAAAGGCAAGACTTCAGAATAGATCTTGACAACCTTTTCTTTTCATTTTTTTTAATTTATTAAGAAATTAATAACTAAACCCTTTTTGTGTGCGAAAAATAAATGATATATTTGTCATGATTATATTGAATAGAACACAAATAACCAAATGGACAAATATTCATACCTAAGTAATGCTGAAGGAAGTGCAATCGAAGAGATGTACGATCAGTATTCAAAAGACCCAGATTCAGTAGATAAAAGTTGGGCGAACTTTTTTGACGGATTTAATTTCGCAAGAGAGAACTACGATACAAACGGAGAAATTCCAGAAAATGTACAAAAAGAATTTAAAGTCTTAGACCTTATTACAGGCTATAGAACTAGAGGGCATTTGTTTACAGATACCAACCCTGTTCGAGAGCGTAGAAAATACAAGCCAACTTTAGCATTAGAAAACTTCGGATTGGAACAAGCAGATTTAAACACTGTTTTTCAAGCAGGAGAAGAAATCGGATTGGGAGCAGTTACGCTAAAAGAAATTATAGCCCACCTTGAAGAAACTTACTGTAAGTCAATAGGAATTGAGTATCAATATATTCGTCATCCCAAAAGAGTTGATTGGATTAAAGAGAAAATTGAACTTAAAAATCGTATTAAATTCGATTTAGAAGACAAGAAACATATTTTACACAAACTGAATCAAGCAAGTGTATTCGAAGAATTTTTACATAAGAAATTTGTTGGTCAAAAACGTTTTTCTATAGAAGGAGCCGAAACTTTAATTCCTGCAATGGATTTTGTAATGGAAGAAGGTTCTAGACTTGGAGTAAAAGAATTTGTTGTAGGAATGGCACATAGAGGTCGTTTAAATGTATTGGCAAATATATTCAACAAAACTTACGATGCTATATTTAGTGAATTTGTAGGTAAAGAATATGACGATACGATGTTTGACGGAGACGTGAAATATCATTTAGGTTATACAAGTCACGTTAAAACAGATGCTGGTAAGGATATAAAAATAACTTTAGCTCCAAACCCTTCACATTTAGAAGCCGTTGCTCCAGTCGTAGAAGGAATTACAAGAGCTAAAATTGAGAATAATTTAGATGGAGACGAATCTAAAATTGTACCAATTATTATACATGGAGATGCAGCTGTAGCAGGACAAGGAGTTGTCTATGAGGTAGTTCAAATGGCTCAATTAGATGGCTATAGAGTAGGAGGAACAATCCATATCGTCATTAACAATCAAATTGGTTTTACGACGAACTATTTAGATGGTCGTTCAAGTACTTATTGTACCGATGTTGCGAAAACAACATTATGTCCTATTTTACATGTCAATGGAGATGATGCAGAAGCTGTAGTGTTAGCAATGGAAATCGCATTAGAGTATCGTCAGACTTTTAATAGAGATGTATTTGTAGATTTATTGTGCTACCGCAAATACGGACACAACGAAGGAGATGAACCAAAATTCACACAACCTAAGTTATATAAAGCAATTGGAAAACACCCAAGTCCAAGAGTTATCTATTTAGACAAATTGATAAAAGAAGGAGTTGTAACAAAAGAAGAGGGGAATGTTTTAAAAGCTAAATTTGACGACATGCTTCAAGATCGTTTGGATGAAGCAAAACAAATTAAAAAAGCAAAAGTTACCGATTTCTTAGAAGAAGAATGGAAAGGGTTTAGACACGGAACACACAAAGATTTCGAAACGTCTCCTGTAACAGCTGTTTCTGAAGAAAAAATAAAAGAATTAGGAATTAAATTAGCAACCTTACCTGAAGGAAAAAAATACTTCCGTAAAATCGTAAAACTATTGAAAGATAGAGTAGCGATGATAAACGAAGATCGTTTAGATTGGGGAATGGGAGAAATGTTAGCTTATGCAACATTACTAGCCGAAGGTCACAATGTCCGTTTGTCGGGAGAAGATGTAGAAAGAGGAACATTCTCACATAGACACGCAGTAGTTATTACAGAAGACAACGAAGAGAAAGTTGTTACCTTAAACTTATTACAAAAAGAACAAGGTAAATTCGAAGTTTACAATTCATTACTTTCAGAATATGGAGTACTTGGATTCGATTACGGATATGCGTTTACAACACCAAACGCTTTAACAATTTGGGAAGCACAATTTGGAGATTTCTTCAATGGTGCTCAAATTATAGTCGATCAATACATTAGTGCAGCTGAAGATAAATGGCATACACAAAATGGATTGGTAATGTTGTTGCCGCACGGTTACGAAGGAATGGGAGCTGAGCACTCTAGTGGGAAAATGGAACGTTTTCTAACACAATGTGCCGATTTGAATATGCAAGTAGCCAATTGTACAACTCCAGCCAACTTCTTTCACTTGTTGAGAAGACAAATGAAACGTGATTTTAGAAAGCCATTAGTTGTCTTTACACCAAAAAAATTATTGCGTTATCCTGCAGCAGTTTCCAAAATTAGTGATTTTGCAAACGGAGGATTTCAAGAAGTAAT
>WFNC01000474.1 GCA_015488785.1 Flavobacteriales bacterium
AACTTTTGAGAATACTTCGAAGTTAGAAAGAGCAGAATATTACGCTTGTCGATTCGAAAACTGTGATTTTAAGGAGGTTGATTTCTCTCGTTCTATATTTATAGAATGTGAATTTATTGATTGTAATTTAAGCAATTCAAAACTGTTTGATACCGCGCTTAAAACCGTGTCGTTTGAAAATTGTAAACTATTAGGACTTGATTTTACCAACTGCACTCAATTCCTTCTAAAAGTTACGTTTCTAGATTGTAATTTAAGTTATAGTTCTTTTTACAAAATGGATTTAAAATCTACTTTGTTTAGAAGTTGTTTGTTGAATGAAACCGATTTTTCAAATACAGACCTAGCAGGTGCTATATTCGACAATTCTGACTTAAATCGAGCTGTTTTTGATAATTCTAATTTAGAAAAAGCAGATTTTAGAACAGCCAAAAACTTTTTAATTGACCCTGTAAACAACAAGTTAAAAAAAGCGTTGTTTTCTAATGGCAATCTAAGTGGTTTGGTTGCTCAATTTGGCGTAGTAATCAGTTCTTAAATAGGGTTAGATTCTTTTGTGTGCATCTATTTAATGATTTGGCAAGTAGTTTAGGTTTTAATTAAGTATTTAGAATGTTTTGTTTCTTAATAAAAGCACAGAAGAGAAAGTATAAGGTTTTAGTCTGTATGTAGGGGTAATTTGGAATAAAACCCTGAAATCTAAAAAGTATAAAAATGAAAATAATAGTTATCATATTAACCTTACTGTTAACAACAGAAATATATTGCCAAGATTTTATAAATAAGAAATCTGTCATTTTGGAAATTGCGGGCAGTGCAGGAGTTGGCTCTATTAATTTTGAAAATGTATTTGCAAGAAAAGGACAAGCGAATTTACTCTGGAGAGTTGGAATAAGTGGCTTTCCAATTGATAAAAATAATGGTTTTGTATTTGTTCTTCCTGCTACTATTGGAG
This sequence comes from Flavobacteriales bacterium, assembly GCA_015488785.1. GTDB lineage: Bacteria > Bacteroidota > Bacteroidia > Flavobacteriales_D > Parvicellaceae > S010-51. Next base: position 956 of record WFNC01000474.1, read on the forward strand.
CGTTGATAGGACAAGGAAGTAATAAATTAGAATTAGGAATTGGGCAAGGGGTTAGTTTAACAACTAAAGGAAGATTGTTTGCCTTAGCAACGCCTATTATTGGTTATCGTCATCAAAATATAAATAAACGATATTTCTTCCGCATCACATACACACCACTAGTCTCGTATATTTTAGATTTTCAATATCAAAATTGGGCTGGAGTTTCGATAGGATATAACTTAAATTTTAAATAATGAACAAATTATTAATAGTATGTCTAATATTACTTTTTTCTCTTTTTGGATGTAACAAAGAAAAGCTTTTTAAAGGGCAAAATAGTATCTATGAAGATTTTGAAACAGTTAATAATGTTGACGAATTATTACTCAATGGAAATTGGGAATACTACCAACAAACAGAAGTGAAAAATTACATAAAAATAGATACCTTAAACCCTCATTCTGGATCAAATTGCTTGAAAATATTCGCTACAAAAGGTACCATCTCTAAAAGTGATCTAGCAAATAATAAAATGGCTTTTTGGGAAGGCGATATAGTGCAACTATCAGCTTGGTTTTATATAGAAGACACAAATGAATTAAATTATGTTTTTTTATTTGATATTGAAGAAGATGCAATGATTGGAGCCAGTCCAGGTATTCGAATAGCAATTGATAAAGAAGGTTATTTATTGATAGAAAGAAATAAATACGGAAAACCAACCATAAATCAACCTAATGAGAGTAAAATACCTTTTCCAAGAAATCAATGGGTTAAACTAAATGTTGAATTGAATTTGCAACAAAAGAAAAAAGGGTATATTAAGTTGTGGCAAGATAATACTCAATTAATAAATGCTGAAAATATTCAAACGTTGCCAAAAGATAAGTTGTATTTTATTCAAGGAACAAAAGGTATATATCAAAGTATTCAAGTAGGCGTGACAGCAACAACATCCGATAACGATGTAACCATGTTTATAGATGACATTGATATAAAGGTAGTAAATTAAAAAATAAATGAGTGTAAGAATGATGTTCTCAATAACCGTAGATAAAGACGTATAGTTTAAGTATATTTGCTCTAAATTCTAACCAAGAAATCTATTCCAATGAAAAAACTTTTAATCATTACCCTAATTCTATCCATTACCAACTTCGCATTTTCGCAAAGCATAAGAGGGATATTAGTTGATTCGGAAACAAACCTACCAATTCCTTACGTTGCAATTGGTAGTGTAGATTACGCTAATAGTACAGTAACAAATATAGAAGGAGAATTCGAATTAAATTCAGACAAAGCAATTACCAGTTTTATAGTTTCGCACATCAATTATGAAACAAATAAATTAACCGTAATAAAAGGAGCTAAACCAACTTACAAATTAGTACCAAAAACCAACTTATTAGATGAAATAATAGTTACAACTCAACCAATCAACCAAATATTACTCAGTTACATTGAAAAATCCCAAGCTAAGTTACAGAAATCACTAATTCTTACAACTTACTATCGAGAGTTTGTAAAGGCAGACGAAGATTATACCAAATACTCGGATGGAATCTTAAAATATTACATCAAAAATGTAAAGAAAAGTAAAGCCGACGTAGAAGTAATAGACGCAAGAGCAATTGAATTAAAAAAAGTAGAAGAAAAAGTAAAAGAATCCAAGGAGGTAAATATGGATTTAACATCATTCAACAAAATACAAGAAATTTTTGACGTAGCCGATTTTAGTTTTTTAACTAAATATTGTAAAGAAAAAGAAGCCAACAAATACACCTTCGAATATCGAACTTCCAAAAAAAGTAATGGAGACGAATACAAAACCATCGTTTTAAATCCAAAAGAAGAAATTGACGAAAACTTAAACAAAATCACCATTATAATAGATGCAAAAAGCGAAGTTATTTTAGATGTAGCAATCGAAAAAGTGAACGATAAATTTAAAGAAATAAACTTTTTAGGAATTATAATCAAAACAAAAACACTGAATTATAAAATAGCTTACCACTATTCCAAAAACAATTATTACCCCAGTTATGTTATGAAAGATATATTACTCGGTATCAATGCCAATAAGAAAAATACCTCCCTCAACGATTTATTTCGTTTCACAAGCGACGTTGTTGTAACTACTGCAACTACCGATTATGAAACCATCGAAAAAGGAAAGAAATATCAAAAAACATCGTTGTACGAAAGAGAAATTGAACCCAAATCAGAATTTTGGATCAACAACAATGGAGTAGTGCTAACCAAAGAACAACAAGACATATTAAACAAAGTCAATACCAAGTAATGAAAGATTCAATCATAAAACAAGAAGATAAAGCGCACATTTGGCATCCATTCGACCAAATGAAAAACGCCAATATTTTACCCATCATAAAAGGGGAAGGAACTTACGTATTTGACGAAGATGGAAAAAAATACATTGACGGATTTTCGAGTTGGTGGGTCAACACTCATGGACATTGCAATCCGCATATTGCCTCAGAAATAAGCAAACAAGTTCAAATATTGGAACACGTCGCTTTTGGAGGTTTTACACATCCGCAAGCAGTAAAACTCTGTAAGCGTTTAGCAGCAATAACACCCGCTCCAATTCAACGTTTTTTCTTTTCCGACAATGGATCCACAGCCAATGAAGTCGCTTTAAAAATGGCAATTCAGTATTGGCACAACAAAGGCGATGCAAGAAACAAAATCATAGCTTTCAAAGGCGATTATCATGGCGATACTTTCGGAAGTATGAGCGCAACTCAAATCGATAATATGAATACACCTTTTGAACCAATGTTGTTTGATAGTGTTTTTATCGATCCACCACAAAAAGAAAATAGAACACAAGTATTAGAAGCTTTTGAAGAAGAGCTACAAACCAACGAAATCGCCTGTTTCATCTACGAACCTCTGGTACAGGGAGCAAGTGGAATGCTTATGCACGATGCCGAAATCCTTTCCGAACTAATAGGACTTTGCAAAAAACACGAAGTACTAACCATCGCCGATGAGGTATTTACAGGTTTTGGTAGAACAGGAAAACTTTTTGCCTCTAACTATATGGAAGAACAACCCGATATTATGTGCCTCTCAAAAGGCTTAACGGGAGGTTTTATGGCGTTGGGAATCACGGCTGTCAACGACAAAGTTTACAACGCTTTCTATTCCGACGACAAGTCCAAAACATTTTTACACGGACATTCTTACACCGGAAATCCCATCGCTTGTTCCGCAGCCAACGGAGCCTTAGATTTGTTCGAAGAAGAACATACCTGGGAAAACATTGCGAGAATAAGCGAGAAACAAGCCCTTTTTTCAGCGAAAATGAACCGCCATAAAATGATAACAGAAGCCAGAAACAGAGGAACTATTTTGGCAATCGAATTAAAAACGGACCAAGCATCCTCTTATTTCAACGATAAGGGAAAAGACGCCTATAAATTCTTTTTGGACAAAGGAATATTGCTAAGACCACTAGGAAACGTTATTGTAATCGTGCCTCCATATTGCATTTCCAACGATGATTTAGACTATGTTTATACTCAAATAGAAAATTATCTAAGCTTACAAGAAAATAATTAGGGCGTTTAAACAGGTCATCCGTTTGTAGTTTTTAATTTTATAAAAAGTAACACTAAGTCTAAAAGGAGCTCATAAAATCGCTCTTTTAAACCAAGTGTTACTAATAACCAAATGAATTTCAAAATGAGCTAAATAAAACGTTTCTTTTTTCACTATTTATCTTCATAAAATATACCCATAGCTAAGGCTATGATTAGATTTTATTCATCAACTAGTAAAAAAATAACTCATTTTATTTTTAGCTCATTTTAATATTCATTTGGTATAATTTATAAAACAAAAAAGCTACCACTACTACCCTTAACGCAAAAAAAAGTAACTTTATGTTTTTTTTGTACAATGTCTTAGATACAATGCTATTTTTGATTCTTAAATTCATTAAACAAAAAAATAAATTAGACCAATTAAATTATGAAAACCACAAAAATAGCCAGTCTTTTGGTAATTGTCATAGCGGTAATTTCGCTCCTAGTACTAGCGCAGGAAATTCTAATCCCATTGATCCTAGCAATGGTTATTTGGTTTATTATAAAAGAAATAAGAGACTTTATAGACAAAGTAGATTGGATCAAGACAACAATACCAAAATGGTTTCGAAGTACTTTTTCTTCTCTCATTGTCTTTAGTGTTTTAGGAATATTTGCATCCATATTGGGAGCCAACATCAACGAACTCAAAAACGCTCTCCCATTATACGAAAGTAACGTTTCTCAAGCCACAACTTTGATTAACGAAACCTTTAATATTAACCTAGAAACCGCTTTTTCCGATTACTTCGTTGATTTTGATTTTAGTCAAATCATAAAAAACATTATCGCTCAAATTACATCTCTATTTGGAACTGTTTTTATGGTCTTAATTTATATCTTGTTTCTATTCTTAGAAGAATCTGTTTCGAGCGATAAATTAAAATTCATTTACGATACCGAATCCAAACACCTTCAGGCAAAATCCTTACTAGCCGACATCGATAAATCCATCGGAAATTACATCGCCCTAAAAACCCTAGTAAGTGTAATAGCAGGAGTAAGTAGTTACATTATTATAAGTTTACTCGGAATCAATAGTCCTTTCTTTTGGGCGTTTTTAATTTCGTTGCTCAATTTTGTACCAGTTATAGGAGCTTTAGTTGGCGTACTTTTTCCAACCATAATAGCCTTATTACAATTTGGAGAAATAGAACCAGCTTTACTTGTCCTCTTTTTGGTCGGGACAACACAAATTATCGTCGGAAACATAATCGAACCAAAAATAGTCGGAAAATCACTAAACGTTAGTTCACTTATTATTATCTTATCTTTAGCTGTTTGGGGTTCTATATGGGGAATATTCGGAATGGTAATCAGTGTTCCAACAACAGTTATATTCATTATAATTTTCTCTCGCTTCGAAAGCACCAAAAATATAGCTATTATTTTATCCGAAAAAGGAGAAATCCATAAATAAAAACCATGAGTTTAGATACCACATTATTAGACGATTCTACAATCGAGACAAACATAAAAGAATTTAGTTTTCCGCTTTCATTCGAATTCAAAATTGGAACTTTTTCCAATGACTTTATAGTAAGAGAAGACACAGGAGGAACAGTCGCTTATGTTCGTCAAAAAATGTTTAAATTTAAAGAAGCAATACAAGTGTTTTCCAATGAGCAAAGAGCAAAAGTTGTTTATACAATCGATGCTGACCGTATTATAGATTTTAATGCAAGTTACAGTTTCAAAAACGAAGAAGAAGAGTTGTTAGGTAAAGTAGGGCGAAAAGGAATGCGTTCCCTTTGGAAAGCGAGTTATGAAATATTTGACAACGAAAGCAGTATTTTATTTCATATAAAAGAAGAAAATCCGTGGGCAAAAATATTCGATTCTCTATTGGGGGAAGTTCCAGTATTAAGTTTCTTTACGGGGTATTTGTTCAATCCAAAATACATTGTCAGTAAAACAAAAAACACTCCTCCAGTACTGAGGTTAAGTAAAGAACCATCATTTTTTGGACGTAAGTTTAAGTTAGAAAAATTGAGCGATATTTCACACCAAGAAAGCGAACAAATAATACTATCATTAATGATGATGACGTTGTTGGAAAGAAGGAGAGGATAGTGTTTTTAATTAAAAATTCTTTTTTTATTTTTTGTTTTAATCCTAAAATCTCGTTTAGTGTTGTGTTTTTGTGTATTTTAGTCCAAATATAATTAGGTTTCAATATATTCTAGCGATAGGATATAGAGAAGCATACTAAACTAGCCTCCTCTTTTTAAATACAATCTTTCATTATGCGCACATTTTCTTTTTTTATTTTAGTTCTAATATTCTTTAGTTGTAGTACTGATAAATTGACCGAAAAAGTACAAAAACATACAGCTCCTCAACGACCTGAATTAAGCCTCGATTCCAAAATTTTTCTTGGCAATAGATTGTTCTCAGAAAAAACTTGCATTACTTGTCATTCTGTAACTCGAAAGAAAATAGGACCGTCAGTTGTTCATATTATAAAGGATTATAATAAAGATAAGTCTGCGATTATAGCGTTTCTAAAAGGGAAATCAAAACCAATTGTAGATACAACAAGCAGTCAGGTTGCAATTATGCAGGCTAATATCGATGGGTTTTTAAAGAAAATCACCGATGAAGAACTTGACGCAATCGCGACATATATGGTGCATGTAACTGAAAAAAAATAGACTATAAGCTGTCTTTTAATTCTCTTGAATCAAAAAAATAACATTAATTTAATCTAAAGATAAAAGAATAGCTATATATTTGCTTTAGAAAATTTCCGAAGAATAGGAAATAAACAAACAAATATCTCCTCCTTACATTCTCTAAATTAAATATTTACAGAGTCATACCTTCTCAAAAGAGAGCGAGATTAAAATTAACAAACGCCATTTTAATATTATTAAAAGGAAATGGTAAAACTACAAGAATTTAGATGTTTTTATAAAACTACTTGTAGCTAATATAAAATTATGCATAAAAATAAAAAAAGAAAAACTAAATCAACTTTGAAGAAAAAATTAACTCAAAAAGCGATTAAAGTTTTTGACATAAACCCCGAAAAATCATACAATTATAAAAGCATGTCCAAAGAATTGGGGTTGGCTTCTGGAAACGAAAGAAAGCTAATGAATTCTATATTGCTCGATTTGGAAGCAAACGACTGGATAAAACATATCGGAAATGGTAAGTATTTGAGTAACAATACTTCTTCTAATAATAAGGAAGAGTTAGTTGGAATAATAGATTTTAATTCGAGAGGAGCAGGATACTTAATTGTAGATGGCTTAGAAGACGATATTTATATTCACGCAACCAATACCGGTAAAGCATTACAGAAAGATAAAGTACGTGTTTCGGTTTCGGAGCGAAAAGGGAAACAAGAGGGTACTGTAATCGAAGTTTTAGAAAGAGCTAGAACAGAATTTGTTGGAACCATAGATATTTCAGCAAGAGCCGTATTTGTTAGACCTGATGATAAAAATATGCCTGTTGATTTCTTTATTGATCGAAAACATTTGAACGGAGCAAAAGATGGCGAAAAAGTAAAAGTAAAACTACTAAGCTGGCCAGGAAGAACAAAAAGTCCTTTGGGTGCTGTAGTCGATAGACTAGGAATGCCAGGAACAATGGATGTAGAAATGAATTCTATATTGGCAGAGTTTGGATTTCCTTACGAATTTCCAAAAGCGGTAACAAAAGCGTCTGAAGCAATAGAAGAAGCTGATTATGATGTAGAAGTAAAAGATCGACGAGATTTTAGAGATGTGTTGACTTTTACAATTGACCCCGTAGATGCAAAAGATTTTGATGATGCCTTGTCCTATAAAGAATTAGAAAATGGGAATATAGAAATTGGAGTACACATAGCTGATGTTAGTCACTATGTAAAGCCCAATACAATATTGGATGAAGAAGCTTATAGCAGAGGAAATTCAGTTTACTTAGTAGATCGAGTGATACCAATGTTGCCAGAAGTACTTTCCAATAAGTTATGTTCGCTTAGACCCCATGAAACAAAATTAACCTTTTCAGCTGTTTTTGAAATAAATAGAGAAGGTGAGGTTTTAAATGAATGGTTTGGTAAAACAATTATTTATTCTGATAAAAGATTTGCTTACGAAGATGCTCAAGAAATAATTGAAGGTAATGTTGTAGATGAAACTTACGGAGCAATTGTTCTGGAAATGGATCGTATAGCAAAAATACTAAGAGGAAAAAGATTAGAATCAGGCGCTTTGAATGTAGAAAGTCAAGAAGTAAGATTCCAATTGGACGAAGATGGAAATCCATTAGGAATTGTACTAAAAGTTTCGAAAGATGCCAATAAGTTGATTGAAGAATACATGCTTTTGGCAAACAGAAGAGTCGCTGCTTTTGTTGGAGAACCTGCAAAAAACAAAACGGTTTTACCTTTAATTTATAGAATACATGACGAACCAAACCCAGAAAAAATAGCAGATTTAAAAATCTTCTTAAAAGAATTTGGTTACGAAATAAAAGACGTGAAAAACAAACCTATTTCTTATGCCCTAAATCAAGTGATGATAAAAGCAAAGAAAGCAGACGAGTTACACATCATAGGACCAATGGTTATTCGTTCGATGTCTAAAGCTGTTTACACTACCGAAAACATTGGGCATTATGGATTAGCATTCAAATATTATGCGCACTTTACCTCGCCAATTAGACGGTATGCAGATTTGCTAGTACATCGAATATTACAAGCTAAATTAACAAATACAAAATTTGTAAGTAATGGCTTGGAAGATATGGCAAAACATATTTCAGCAACAGAAAAAGAAGCGACAAGTGCCGAGAGAGCATCTACCAAGTATATGCAAGTGAAATACATGAGCGATAAAATTGGAGAAACTTTTGATGGTAAAATTACAGGGGTTACCGATTGGGGTATTTTTGTAGAAATGGAAGAAAATAAATGCGAAGGATTAGTTCATATTCGAAATATAGAAGATGGATCTTTCTTTTACCACCAAAATTCGAAACAATTACTTTCTAATCAGTCTAAGAATAAATTTCATTTAGGTCAGAAAGTTAGCGTGTTGGTTAAACATGTCGATTTAATTAAGAAACAAATTGATTTAGAGTTGAGTTGATTTGTACTCATGTGTTTTAGCCTCTTGAATTCAAGTTTCCAGAGAAGGATTCAAGAAATTAATAAAAATTATAGGAATAACAGATTTAGAAAAGGTTAGTAAAATAGTAATATGAGTTCAAAAACACCGACAACAAGACAAATATCATGGATTTCAATAGTTCCTCAACTAATTACAATGGGAATTATTATGACCTTTTGGTATTCGATAAGCCCTGAAAATGTAATTCTGTATGGATCCTTAACTTATTTGGTTATATCATTTTCTTTAAGGAATTTAATACCAAAAGATCATAGGAACGGAATGAAAAAAGTGAAAAAAGGAAATTTTAAAGAAGCAATTTCTGATTTTAATGAAAGTTATAATTTTTTCAATAAAAATAATTGGATAGATAAATACAGATTTATAACATTATTAAGTTCGTCACGAGTTTCATATAAAGAAATGGCTTTAAATAATATTGCATTTTGCTACGCTCAAAGTGGAAATGGAATAAAATCAAAAGAGTTTTACGAAAGAACTTTAAAGGAATTTCCCGAAAGTGGAATAGCCAAAGCTGGATTAAATATGTTGAATTCAATAAGCGATAAAGCTCCAGAATAATCAATAAAGGCTAATTGCAAACGACAAAATTAGTTTTGTAAAATGAAAGGGGTAATTTTTATTTAATTTTATCATATTGTTTTTGAAGCTAAAAATTCAAAAAAAATGAACTATTTAAAATACTTAAATAAGTATAAAGAATACTTTAGGTTTACTAAAATGGCGTTTTTTAGTAAGCTCTACCCCCCACTTTACAAAACAGGTACTAATGTTACATTTGTTTCTAACAACAAATTGTATATTTGAAAGGTATTAATTTTAAATCAATATAATTATGAGTAGTTCATGTGGAACAGGAGGTTGTAGTCATGGTGCAAATTTAGAGTCAGCACAGCGACCATTGATAACCAAGAATAAAGTAAATGAAGATTTACAAAGCTATTGGGATACAATATACACTGTTGTTGATTATCAAAAAAATGGTTGGTTTGAAGAAGTTCCTCAACAATCATTAGACCTTATTCATCAATTAAATTTGGATAAAGATGCTCGTATTTTGAATGTTGGAGCAGGAACGACTACGCTTGTCGATTTCTTATTAAAACAGAACTTCAATAATATTTCGGCAACCGATATTAGTTCTACAGCGTTAGAAATCTTGAAAGACAGATTGCAGGACAATGCCAAAAAGATAGATTGGATTACTGATGATTTAACAAATCCAACATTACTGTTGGATTTAGCCCCTGTAGATTTGTGGATTGATAGAGCTGTATTTCATTTTTTTACAGAAGTAAAAGATCAAGAAACGTATTTAAATTTACTCGCTCAAAAAGTTAAAAAAGGAGGTTATGTTATTTTGGCTACTTTCAATCTAAAAGGAGCTTCTAAATGTAGTGGATTACCTGTAAGAAGGTATAATGAGCTGATGTTAAAGACTAAACTTAAAGACAATTTTGATTTAGTAGAAAGCTTTGAATATACCTATACAATGCCTTCGGGAGATACAAGACCTTACATTTATACTTTATTTAAAAGAATCTAGATTTTAAATCTCTACTAGTTTTGCTGAGGGTGTCAATTTAATTTTGTTCGTGTTTAATGAATTTAAGAATCAAAAAACAACATTGGACAGAGTATATTTTACAACAAAAAAGGGATAGCGCATTATACTTTGGAGTACCTATAAATGAGATTTTCCCCTATACTAAACTCGGGAGAGTGGATTTAAAATTCTAAACCACAAACAGAAATATCGTCAATTTGAAATTTTTCTCCTTTCCAATTATTAAATGTTGTTTCGAGTCGTTTTTGTTGTTCGGAAAGAGGTTCTTGTTGCATTTCTAAAATCAGGTCTTTAAATTGTTTTGTTTTAAATTTCTTTCCTTTAGGACCTCCAAACTGATCAATATACCCATCGGAAAAAAGATAGATTCGGTCACCTTTCTGCATTGAGAATTGATGTACTGTAAATGGCTTTTCTTCGGCGGCATACTTTCCAATAGGTTGTTTGTTTCCTTTAATTTCAATCACTTCTGTTGTTTGTTGTCTAACAATATACAAAGGGTTATTTGCTCCTGCCCAACTTAAAATATTAGTGTTAGCGTCAAATGAACCAATAGAGATGTCCATTCCGTCATTCAATGATGTTTCTGAAGTACTAAACCTACGTATGACTAATTCTCTTGCCCTGTCTAATATTTTTTCGGGGCTTGTAATGTTTTCATCTAATACTATTTGAGAAAGTACGTTGGAACAAACAAAACTAACCATTGCTCCAGGAACTCCATGACCTGTGCAATCCGCTACTGCAAAATGAACGATTCCATTGTGCTCTTCCATCCAATAAAAATCACCAGAAACAATATCTTTGGGTTGGTAATAAATAAAATAATTTTTAAATATTTCTGTAATTTCTTCTCTTGTTGGTAATATCGTAGATTGTAATTGTTTCGCATATTGAAT
>WFNC01000475.1 GCA_015488785.1 Flavobacteriales bacterium
ATCATTCAGCAACCAGACGATACAGATTGGTTTGTACAGGATTTGTATAACTTTGCAACAGAATTTGGTATTACAGTTATTTATGCAAAATACAGCCGTTGGGTAATTGATCTAAACAGAGATCCCGACAGTAAACCGCTGTACAATGACGGACGAATTATTACAGCATTGACTCCTACAACAGACTTTTTTGGTAATAAAATATACAAAAACGAAAGCTTTGAGCCAACTGCAGAAGAAACAGAACGAAGATTAAAAACGTACTATTGGCCTTATTATCATAAAATAGAACAACTAATTACAGAACTAAAAACAGATTTTAAAGAGGTCTTATTTTGGGATGCTCATTCAATTCGCTCTTTTGTTCCTACCATTCGTAAAGAAAAATTCCCAGATATGATTTTAGGAAATAACGATGAAAAAACAGCTCGAAAAGATTTAATCAATATCGCTTTAAATAGTTTGTCTAGCGCTGATTATCAAGTAAATCATAATATGCCATTCAAAGGAGGACATTTAACACGTTACTTTGGAAATCCAGAAGGAGGTGTAAATGCTTTACAACTCGAAATGACAAAAGCTCTTTATATGGAAGATAACGAACTAGACTTTAATATAGAGCGAGCAAACAAAATAAGGGTAGTTTTAAAAGAAACATTTAAAAAATTAATTGAGAATATTTAAAGAATTAAGCTAATTTTGAATAATAGCGAACTCAAAATTGGTTTTCAGTATTAAAAAGATAAAAATAAAATGGAATTATTAAAAAAACTTTGTCAAATTCACGCACCAGCAGGAAACGAGGTTGCACTTAAAGAATACTTATTAGACTACGTAGAAAACCACAAAGCAAACTGGAAAGTACAGCCAGAAATATATCATGGTAAAGGTTTTCAGGATTGTATTGTTTTAAAATTTGGAAAACCAAGAACAGCTGTTTATGCCCACATGGATTCTATTGGTTTTACAGTAAAGTACGGAAAAGAATTAGTCAAAATAGGAGGACCTGTCTTAGAAGAAGGAACGCAGTTAGTAGGAGAGGATAGCCAAGGAAAAATAGAAACAGAATTAGTTGTAATCGAAGACGAAAAAGGAAATAAGCATCCAGAATACGTTTTCGATAGAGATATCGATAGAGGAACCGAATTAGTTTATAAACCAAATTGGCGTGAAGACGAAGATTTTGTACAATGTTGCTACATGGACAATCGCCTTGGTATTTGGAATGCTTTACAAGTCGCAGAAACACTAGAGAATGGAGTACTTGTTTTTTCTTGTTGGGAAGAACATGGAGGAGGAAGTGTCGGTTATTTAACCAAGTTTATTTTTGAACAATGGGGCGTAACTCAAAATTTAATTTCAGACATTACTTGGGTTACCGATGGTGTTGAGCACGGAAAAGGTGTCGCAATTTCGATGAGAGATTCGGGAATCCCACGTAGAAGTTATTTGAATAAAATTATTGGACTAGCCAAAGAAAGTAAAATACCATTTCAATTAGAAGTTGAAGGAGCAGGAGGAAGTGACGGGAATCAACTTCAAAACTCTCCTTACCCTATGGATTGGTTGTTTATTGGAGCTGCAGAAAATAACGTTCATTCAGCAAATGAAAAAGTCCACAAATACGACATAAAAACAATGGTTGAATTGTATCAATATCTGATGGCTAATCTGTAAGAATAGCTAATTTTTCATAAAATTAAACACATAGAAGGTATATTTGGTTAACATAAACAGTTTTGAAATGGCAACAGACAAAAAAATACAAGAATTTAGAGCATATATAAACGCAGGAAATACGTTTAAAAAAGATTCAATAGTTATAGGTGGAGCAATGCTCGATGGAGAGCCGGTTAGCGATTCTAAAGTGAAAATACCTTTAAAAACATTGAATAGACACGGTCTTATTGCTGGAGCTACAGGAACAGGGAAAACCAAAACATTGCAAATCATGGCAGAGCAATTGTCATTGAATGGAGTCCCTTCTGTACTAATGGATATCAAAGGAGATTTAAGTGGATTGGCTCAGCCTGGAGAAAG
>WFNC01000476.1 GCA_015488785.1 Flavobacteriales bacterium
ATATTTTTCTTTAAATTCTGACATTTTGTATTTTCGTTTAAACAAATATACAGTTTTTCAGTATTTGGATGGTGAATATTCTAATCTATTTTATAAATATTGACACTGAAACAGGCTCAATAGTTGGTTTGATTCTTTTGCGTTAGGGATAGAAATGGTAGCTTTTTGGTTTTAAAAATTAGTTGAACTTAGCGAAAAAGAGCGACTTTAGAAGCTCCTTTTTTGCTTAGGACAACTTTTTTTTTAACCAAAAACTACAAATGGATAGCCCGCTCGAACGCCCTTCTAAAAAATAGAGAAGAGAAATTTAATAAAGCTTTTAGAGGTTTAATTCTTCGTTATACATGGTGTCTAATTCTTGATCGGGGACTATGTTTAGTTCGTTTTCTGATACGGCTACGACTGTTGCTACTGTTGCATCTCCTGTTACGTTGACTACGGTTCTCATCATGTCTAATAGTCTATCGATTGGCATTATGAAGGCGATCCAAGCGGGGTTTAATCCGACTGATCCTAGGACGATCATAAGCATTACTAATCCTGCGCTTGGTACGGCTGCTGAACCGATGGATGCCATGGTTGCGGTAAGAACGATTGTCATTTGCTGTCCAAATGAGAGGTCTATTAGATGGATTTGGGCTAAAAATATGGCGGCTACTGCTTGATAGAGGCTTGTTCCGTCCATGTTTACGGTGGCTCCGATGGGGAGAACAAAACTTGTGATTTCTTTGCTTACTCCTATTCTATCTCTGACGCATTCGATGGTTACTGGTAAGGTTGCGGCGCTTGAACTTGTCGAAAATGCTAGGAATTGTGCTGGACTAATTCTTTTGAAAAATCCTGCGTAAGTTATTTTTTTCTTGGCTACTGATAATAGTATTGTTGGGTAAACGACAAAAATCATTAATCCTAATCCTAATACGACTACTAGGCTATAAATTCCTAAGGTGGCGAAGAGTTCTATTAGTTTTGAGGGGTCGTCTTTGGCTAATTCCGAGAATTTTCCTGCTAGTAATGCAAAGACAAAAAAGGGTGCTGCTTTCATGATGACATCAACCATCATAAGGAAAACGTCGTTTAATCCTCCGATAACGTTATTCAGGGGAGTTGCTGATTCGGCAGGGATTAGAAGTAAGGATACGCCGAAGAATATTCCAAAAAAGATGACTTGAAGCATCAATTTATTGTTGGTCAATGAGACAAAAATATTGGATGGGACTACATCGACTAAGGCTTGTAAGGGTCTTGAGTTTTCTTTGTTTTTTACGGCGTCCGTTTTTTTCTTAAATCCTTCGTCTTTAGAGAAATCTTCTGTGTTTTTTTTATATTCTACTTGTGCTTCTTCTACATAGTCTTGGTATTTTTGGTTTGCCAAATAGTTTTTGCCATCTTTGATTTCTGTTCCTGTTTCTTGGCACCAAAGTTCGTATTCGATTCTGTTTTTGATGAGTTGTTCGTTGTCTAAATATGAACCTGGGTTTAGGGCGTTGACTAAGACTAAGCCTAGTGATACGGCGAAAAGGGTTGTAACTAAATAGATTCCGAGTGTTTTAACTCCTGTTTTTCCTAGTTTGGTTATGTCTTTTAGATCTGCGACTCCTTTGATGATAGAAAAAAGGACTAAAGGAACTGCTATCATTTTTAGGAGGTTGATAAATATAGTTCCGAAAGGCGCTATCCAATCTAGGGTAAATTCGGAAAGTCCCATGTAACTAGAGGCAAATGCCCACAAAATTCCTAATATTAATCCTATAATTATTTTCCAATGAATTGCCATATCTTTTTTTTCTGTGCACAATAATACAAATCTTCTTGCAATTATGAATTAAAAATGAATGATTTAAAATAAGTCTTTATGCCAATTGGTTGAATGAATTGCTTTGAGTTTCGTAATTGAAAAGTTGACTTAGCTAAAAGCTATTTGGTTTGCTTGTCCATATAGTCTTGCCATTGAACTAAGATGTACTTTTGTTTTCCGTTATTCATTTTTGATAAGAATCCGTAATCGTAACAAAATAAATAGACTTCTCCTTTTGTGTTTTTCCAATAGTGGGTAAAATATTTGGGGTTGAATCCTGCTTGGATTAGCTTTTCTTTTCTTACGAAAGCTTTTCCTGATTTATTGAAATGGGATAATAGTCTTCGGTTTAGTTTTAGTTGTCGGTCAATTTTCTTATATAAGGTCATCGATTTTTCCTTATTTTTTTCGTAATGATAATTTGATTTGCAATAGGAGCTACAATAAATTTTATCGGATCTTCCTTCTATTTTTTCGCCACAGGATAAACATTTCATAGTGTTCTTTTTTTAGGTTTATTATTTTTCAAGATTTGAACTGATAAGTTTTTTTTAGTTTAAATTGTATTTTAGGCAACGAAATATCAAGAATATTATTCGTATAATAACTTTTAAACGGTTAATTAAACGTCTAAATATACTGTTATTTATTTTACTTTAACTTTCTTTTACTAGTTTTATTGGTATGAACGAGCAAAAATACAGAGTTGTTATTTTAAAACACTTATTGATTAACGAAGAGAAGCAGGTTGGCATTATGTTTCAGCCTAATAAATTGATACAGACGGTTATAAAGGGGCTACCTAATATAAAGTGGAGTAAGAAATATGGAATGGCTTATCTTAAAAACACGTCTAAAAATGTGGATTTAATTTTTAAAAGCTTTAAAGGTATTGCTTGGGTAAATTCTGGTAACTTTTTTGACAAACGTTCATATTCAGCTGGTGAAACTCCCGTGAGTGTTAATAGTTTTAGGGAAAGAAAACTAGATCCTTCATACCGTAGGTGTCCAGAATCTTATCTTCTAAAATTAGAGTTGAAACATTATGCTTTTAACACTTCTAAAACGTATATTAATTTATTTGAAAAATTTATAAATCAGCACAAAAACATTCCTTTAAATGAAATTGACGAGCTACAAATAAGGGCGTATTTGCAAGGGTTGGTTTTACAAAATAAATCAAGTTCTTATATAAATCAAATGATAAACAGTATTAAGTTTTATTATGAGATTGTACAAGGAATGCCGAATCGATTTTATAGTATTGAGCGCCCAAGAAAACAGCATAAACTACCGAAGGTAATCAGTTTGGAGGAGGTAGATTCGATTATAAAAAACACGAATAATATAAAGCACAAATGCATTGTTTCTTTACTCTATTCGGCTGGGCTAAGAAGAAATGAATTATTGAATTTAAAATTGGCA
The DNA here is from genome assembly GCA_015488785.1 of Flavobacteriales bacterium. Taxonomy (GTDB): domain Bacteria; phylum Bacteroidota; class Bacteroidia; order Flavobacteriales_D; family Parvicellaceae; genus S010-51. The sequence continues at coordinate 3,224 of WFNC01000476.1, forward strand.
GACATTGACAGCAAGCGAATGATTATAAACATAAGGGATGGAAAAGGGAACAAAGACAGAATTAGTATTTTGAGTAGTTTGGTATTAGAAGATTTGAGGATATATTATAAGGAGTGGAAACCCAGGAATTATTTATTTGAAAGTCCCCGAGGAGGAAAATATAGTCCTGCAAGTGTTTTGAATATTATAAAGAGTTCTTCGAAAAGGGCAGGAATTAAAAAAAATGTGACTCCTCATATGCTACGTCATAGTTTTGCCACTCACCTACTCGAAAACGGAACGGATTTAAGGTATATACAAGTTTTATTGGGTCACAGTAGCTCTAAAACGACAGAAATATACACCCAGGTTGCAACAAATCAGTTAAAAAGTATAAAAAGTCCGATAGAATTACTATCTTTGACCTAAACACATAATGAATATAAACGCAATAATGCGTGTACTCAATTGTTGCCATTCATAAGAAAAAAAAGTTTATAAAGCTGATAAATCGACGTAAAAT
>WFNC01000477.1 GCA_015488785.1 Flavobacteriales bacterium
ATTAAATTGGTCACACGTCCCGAAAAATCATTAAAATTTGTCAAGACTACACTTTGATCACTATTCCTTCCAACATTACTAGCAATTTCCCAAGTCCCTTGAACATCGTCGGTAAACCAATGTGAATTTTCTAAAGAAGTCATTCCTTCAAAACCTTCTAACAAGGCTGTTCTGTTAGCAGGAGTTTCAAAAACTTCTATATAATTGGTTTTAGTTATACTTTGCGTTCCTGACGCATCAGTAACACTCAACTGAACTTCATAAACCCCTGGAGTATTATACGTCACAAAAACATTTTCCTGATTTGAAGTTGCAGGTATCCCTCCTTGAAAAGTCCAAGTTCTAGAAACAACTCCATGATAAGACACGTCAGTAAATAAAGAACTATCTCCAGCACACAAAAAATGTTTAGTAGCTTCCATCTGAACTTCACAAATAGAAGAATTACCATCTGTTCCAGTTGCAATTAAGTTTTGTTGTGTCCACAAGTTATTACGATTCGCAATAGGAGAATTAAGCGCTGCATGTATTCGTATTTTTTGACCTTCGGTAAACATACTATTCAGATAAGTATATTCCATAAAATTTTGCATATTATCTAACGAACCACATGAGCTTGTTGCAAGATTTTGCCCTGAATTACCAATCGTATTAGGCGTGTCGGCAACGCCATCATCAAAGGCACAATTTCCAGCATCTCCAACTGGCAAGTAAGGAAAATTCGGCACATTATTACCTCCCCAAATATGTTGTAAATTGAGATAATGACCGACTTCATGCACAATAACTCTAGCGCCTAAAACACTTCCTGTTCCAATTGTTCCTAAATAAGAATGTTGCAAGACAATTCCATCCCATTGAGGAACCGTATCTGCTGCAGAGGGAACAAGTGCATGACCTGCGAGTCCCGCAGCTTGTTGGCAAATATAAATATTTAGATACTTAGACGGATCCCAATGTACAATATCTTTTACATTGTGAAACCCTGAATAAGTACTAGAATCAACATGTCTTGTTATTCCGTTAGTACAATTTCCATTTGGATCTAATTGAGCTAAACGAAATTCTATTTCACAATCAGCAGCAATTTCTTTAAAAGGACTAATCAATAAAGAGGTGTCGGGATTTCTTTTTTGATATCCTTCATTTAATATTCTAAGACCATCCAAAACTTGAGCATTACTCACATTTTCTACTCCATAGTTGTGAATAATATGAAACACGATAGGAATTGTATAAGATATCACTCCTTTATTTTCGCTATTTTGAGCATAATCTAATGCAAACTGTTGTGTGAAATTCTCTAATTCAAGATTGTTCTCAATAATTTTTTGATGGAGTCCTATATTATTTAAATATAAATCTTGGTGCATTTCATCGGTTCCACAGTGTAAATGCTGCGCTTGCATCGTTTTAAACGCAACAGAACCGACGATTAGAAGAATTAAATATTTTATCATTGTTGTATTATTTTTGAGTTCAGAAAACAAAATTGACAGAAAACAGATGCTAGACAAAAAAACTTTAATTTGCCTTTAGAAATCATTTTAAACAATTCTGAAATTAATAAATCAAAAATAAATCTATTTTTTTAGAAATGGTTATATTATCTCAATTAATACAAAAAATTCTGGTTTCTCTGAAATAAAAAAAATAAAAGTAAAGCAATCAATCTTTCTCTTTTTTTAGAATGTAAAATTAAAAAAAAGCACAAATCATTTTGATTTGAACACAACAACAATTAAGATTTATATTTTGTTAACCAACTTTAGTATCTCTTCTTTCCTTTTTTCGGAAATCGTTTCTATTGGATCCTCTTTTTCCAATCCATTTTCAATTAAACGATCTAATTGATCACTTAATTTATTGTAATTTGTGCATGGAGAACACATTGCCAAATGAAGGCGAAGAAATACTTTTTCTTTAAAGCTTAAAGTATTAATTTTTGATTTCTCTATTAACTCTGTTGATTTTTTGCAAGACATATTAATTCTGTTTTATCCAATTAGTCCCTAAACAATCTTTTAACTTTAACTTAGACCGATGAACTATTTGCCATAAATTAGTATCGCTAATGTTCAATTCCTTACAAATTTCTTTACTTTTTATTGGATTTACATATTTCATTTTTATTACAGCACTCCAAAGCTCGGGCAATCCATCTATACACTCGTAAAAGACACTTGTAAATTTTGGGTTATCCAATAGTTGCTCTGTGTCTTCAAATACAAAGGGGACGTTTTCTTTATTCCAAGAACCGCTTGCGCTAAAAGATAACGTTTGATCATCCATTTCTTTATCTGAAATATTCTCTTTCGTTTTTTTTCGATAATAATCAGCTATTTTATTTCTAAGAATAGAAATGAGCCACGTTTTATGTGTACTCTCTCCTCTAAAAGTATGGAGTTTTGTAACAGCAACGATAAAAGTATCTTGAACCAAATCCTCAGACACCTCTTTGTTTTTTGTTTTAGATAAAGCAAATCGAAACAAATCGTCAGCAAAGTTATTGACTAAATCTGTTGCGGTAATTATTGTAGAAGTTTCTATTGAATTTGTCATATAAATAGGTAATCGAGAGTCCTAAGGTAATCTTTTTTTTTAGATTCCGAAAAAACCTTTTAAATTTCAGAAAGAAGAAACAGGTAGTCCAGTTAATTAAAGGTTTGTAAACCTAAGAAAATAATTATTTTTAAATGATAGCCCTGACTCAAAGTCAGACTATCATTAATGTATATTTAATTGCATTCGAAATCCCTCCTTATATATTAGCCTTATTCAAGAACTCACAAAACTCCGCGTTAGGGATAGAAA
>WFNC01000478.1 GCA_015488785.1 Flavobacteriales bacterium
GCTCCAGTCTTAGCATCTGGCTTGATTCTTTTCACTTCTTTACCTGTTTCTTTATCTATAAAAACAATGTCAACATCTGCAGGTGAGTTATCATTTTTATAAATCGCTAATCCATCAAAAACAGTTTCATATGGCTTATAGAAGATTTCAAAGATATCCATATCTCCAATCGACCCATTCCTATTAGAAGAAATAAAGCCATGTCTTTCATCATTACTAATATCAATAAAAATATCATCAGCTAAAGAATTATAAGGTTCAGCCATACGAACAACCTCAGCGTTTTTATCAGTCAAGTCTAACTTAAAGAAATCATATCCTCCCATACTATCATGTCCTTTAGATGAAAAATAAAGTGTTTTTCCATCTCTAGAAACAAAAGGTCCATCTTCATCAAAAGCAGTATTGACAGCTAAATTTTTTGGCTTAGACCATTCTCCATCAGCTCCTAATTCTGCCGTATAAATATCTTTTCCTCCTTTTCCTATTTTTTGTTTATGCGAAAAATAAAGTGTTTTTCCATCAGGAGAAAAAGTAACACTTGGAGTATGCTTAGACTTATCATTAACAACTTTAAATTCTGAAAGGGTTTTCCATTCTCCATCTTCATACTTTGTTTGGTAGATTTTATTATCTTTATATAGATACAAATCTTTTTTTCCTTCGTAAGCAATATACGAATCGTGTCCTTTTGTATTTTTCACATCAAAAATAAAGTCATGTTCTTCATCTGATAATAACACCCAATTGCTATCTCTTCTTTTACAAAAATAAATATCTTCAAAATATTTATTATCAAAGGCTAATTCATTAGAAATTCCTGGTCTTCGAGATGTAAAAACTAAAAGATCTAAATCCTCAATATAAACCGGTGCATAGTCTCCATATACACTATTTAAATCACTACTCATATCCTCTACTCTCAATCCATTCTTCAGCCTATTTTTATGAGTTATTGCATTATTTACCCATTGATACTCGACCTCAATTTCTGATTTTAGAGCATTTCCCATTTCATTATCCTTAATAAAACCTTCAAAAGTTTGAAATGTATTCTTAGCCTTTTCAAATTCCCCTTGTTCCCGATAAGCTTTTCCTAAATAATAATATGCTTCTGCTATGGTATCTCCATCAAAAGTTTCGATAGCATCATTAAAACAAAGAATCGCTTTTGATAAATCTTTATGAGATTTATAATACGATAAACCTGTCAAAAAATGATATTCGCTATTCGTTTCGTCCAAGCTAGAGAGCTCTTCATACTTTAAAATAGCATCCTCGTAATTTCCTTTCGCGAACTCTGACGAAGCTTTCTTATATAATTTCTTTTCATTAATCTCACTATTTCCTATAGTAGAAGTTAATAACAATAAACTTAAAGCTAAAATTTTCATATAATAAATTATTCTAATTAACGAGAAAGTGAAATATTTGTTTTATTTATATCCTTTCAATCCGCAAATATACTTTTTTTTTTTAATTTTGATAACAAATCAACTATATTTCAGTAGTTTATGAAAAATCAAAGGCTCAATCACCCATTAATTATAAAGAAAATTTTTAATGAATTAAAATCGGAGTTACCTGGTCTTAGTTCCCATATAAAAATGACTCCTTATCAACGTAAAAGCGCTAAAGAAGCCATAGACTCAAACTTGAACCCTAGGATTGCAGCTGTTTTAATCCTTATCTACCAAAAAGATGAATCTATTTTTTTTGTTTTAATAAAAAGGAAAGATTATGATGGTCATCATGGAGGTCAAGTTTCATTTCCTGGCGGGAAGAAAGAAAATGGAGAAACAATAAAAGAGACAGCTTTGAGAGAAACGGAAGAAGAAATTGGGATCGAAAAAGATTCAATTTCAATTTTAGGAACGCTTTCGCAAGTCTATATCCCTCCAAGTAATTTTCTAATTACACCTTTTATTGGCTACATCAATCATGTCCCACATTTTAAGATTCAAGAAAGAGAAGTAGAATACATTATAGAAGTACCAATCGAACAATTATTGAAGGAGTCTAATGTGAAAATAAAAAAAATACCGTTAACTAAATATGCTAAAGTCAATATAGAAATGGAAGCTCCTTATTTTGAATTAAATAAACAAATCGTTTGGGGCGCAACAGCATTAGTTTTGAGCGAATTTAAAGACATTCTTAATCGATAATCAACTTTATTGATTAGAGCATTTCGTATAATTTTACATATTCTTTTGCCGCGTTATCCCAACTAAATTTATGACTTCTCTTAATCAATTCTTCAGCACTTTTTAAAGAATGACTGTTTATCGATTCAATAACTTTTTTAGCCATTAGTCTAGGTTCATAAGAGGTGAAATAAGTTGCAATGCTCCCTCCTACTTCAGGTAAAGAAGTTTTATTTGATAATACAAGTGGTTTTCCAAAGCTCATTGCTTCAACGACAGGCAAACCAAAACCTTCATTTTTAGAAGGAAAAACAAAAGCGCTACAATTCTTATACATCCAAATTTTCTCAGCATCACTAATTTCGCCTGTTAAAAACACTTGATTGCTTAGGTTATACTGCTTTATTAGTCTTTCTATTTTTTCGGCATAAGCTCCTTTTTTATGACCGCTTATATAAAGTTTCAATGAAGGTAAATACTCCATCATTCTTACTAATGTATGGAAATTCTTTTTTTCTCCAATGATTCCAATTGTAAATAAAAACGGTTTAAAATCGTTAATAAAACGAGGCTTTTCAGGCATTAAGGAATCATTAATTGCTACACCATTATAAATTACTTTTGTAAGAATATGGTTAGGAATATTTAAATTCTTTTCGGCAACTTCTTTTGTGAAATTAGATATAAAAGCTATAGCCGAAGAATGATCTACCAACTTTTGTAAACTTCTTAAATGTTTTAATCGTTTTGCACCTTTATATATATCCAAAAAATTTAAGTCATGTATTGTTAATACTTTTTTAATGTTTTTATCTTTGGGGAAATAAACAGCTTCTTGATGAAGAGAATGCCAAATATTGGTATTTACTTTAATTTTCAATATTTTATGAATACGATTCCACAGTATTACTTTAGAAC
>WFNC01000479.1 GCA_015488785.1 Flavobacteriales bacterium
GAACTGGATAGAGAAAGAATAAATCAAAATATAATAATTGGACGATTTAACGGTAATTATTAAAAACAAAGTGATAACTTTACAAACGCATTTTTAAGTCTTAAAGTCTTATCATCTTGAACCTAAACAAACAATGGCAGGAATAAAACATAATAAATTTAACACTTCGAAACGTGAAGAGGTAAAGGATTCTTTAAAAAGAAAAGAGTTTGATCTTGTCATAATTGGAGGAGGAATTACAGGTGCTGGAATTGCATTGGATGCCGCAAATAGAGGTCTATCTGTAGCGTTAGTCGAAAAACAAGATTATGCAGCAGGAACAAGTAGCCGATCGACAAAATTGATTCACGGAGGACTTCGCTATTTAAAACAATTAGAAGTAAAGTTGGTTAGCGACGTTGGAAAAGAGCGTGCAATCGCTTATAGAAATGCTCCACATTTAGTTGTTCCAGAAAAAATGCTTTTGCCGTTGATTAAAGGAGGTAGTTTAGGTAAATTCTCGACCAATATTGCCCTTTGGTTTTACGATAGACTGGCAGGTGTAACTGGAAAAGACAAGCGAAAAATGCTTTCTAAAGCCCAAACACTAGCTAAAGAACCATTGTTGAGAAATGATATTCTTTTAGGAGGAGGATACTACGCTGAATATAGAACAGATGATGCTCGATTGACATTGGAGGTTTTGAAAACGGCTTATCAATACGGAGCTTTATCTTTAAACTATTGTGAAGTAAGTGAATTGACTTACGCCAATAAAAAAGCTAGCGGTGTTGTTTGTAAAGATTTATTGAATAACGAAATTTTTGAAATAAAAGCTAAAAAGGTAATTAATGCTGCAGGTCCTTGGTGTGATATTATTCGAAAAGGAGACAAATCACTTACCGGGAAACGATTACACTTAACAAAAGGAGTTCATTTAGTTTTTTCTAAGGATAGATTTCCACTAGAACAGAGTGTCTATTTTGATGTTCCTGATGGTAGAATGCTTTTCGCAATACCTCGATTAGGGGTTACTTATGTCGGTACAACTGATACGAATTACGATGCTAAATTGGAAGAACCAAGCGTTACGCTGGAAGATGTTGACTATCTTTTAAAAGCTGTTAATAATATGTTCCCTAAACAAGATTTAACAGTTAACGATATTGTTTCTTCTTGGTCAGGTTTACGACCTTTAATTCATGAAGAAGGGAAAGATCCGTCAGAATTATCGAGAAAAGACGAAGTTTTTATTTCTGACTCGAACCTAATAACAATAACAGGAGGGAAATTGACCGGTTATCGTTTGATGGCTAAAAAAATTGTAGATTTAGTTAGTTCGGATTTAGGACTAAAAAACAATTGTAAGACCGATTCCATTACTATAAATGGCGGTGAATTTAAAAACCCTGAAGAAGTTTTTCAGTATATTAATAATGTAAAAACTAAATTGAGAACGGCAAAAATCACCGATTATAAAGCTGAATATTTAGTTCGTAATTACGGAAAACAAACGGAGCTGATTTTAGATAATTTTTATTCTAAAAAAAGAACAAATATTGTTGAGTCTGAAATTTGGTTTTGCTTAAACTATGAAGCTGTTTGTACTTTAGAAGATTTCTTTAACCGTAGAACAGGAAAATTAAATTTTGACCCTTTAAATGTAAGGTCTGAAATCGATTTAGTTGTTCCAATAGCTAAAGAATTTTTAAATTGGAATGAAATTGAAGTTGACAAACAAATAAAAGCTTTGAAAAACAAATTAGCTGGCAAGACTGACTTTGTTTGATTTTTTTGTGTACAATGCGTATTATGGCGTTAAGCCTCGTAAAGTTAAAGACTATGAATCAATACTCTTTAAAGAATCTTACTCTATTAATGTTTGTTTTTTTTCATTTTTTTAAAATTAATTTTCATTTTAACAAATTGAGATATGCTTGGAGTTGTATATGAGGTGCCTTTTTCTTGAGAAATACTATTTTCCAAATAATAATCAAAATTACATAATAATTTAATTAAACCTATTGATGATTTTTCCCATAAACGAACGTAGTTATAAGAAACGGTATCTTCTAAAGTAGCTCTAAAAACTAATGGTATTCTTTCTTTTAGTAATATTTTACCCGTATCAATATGCTTATCTATTTTATGAATGGTATATCCTGAATAACTTGAATTATTATAAATTTGCCAAATTATACTTTGAGAATTTTGGTAGTTTGGAAGTTCTTCGTGATGAATATTAATCATTCCATATTTAGGTATATTAAAAATTCGACTACCTATGTATCCGTTTCCTAAACTTAATCCCAAATCTGCTTCTGCTTCCTTAAAGTATCTAATTGTTTCCCCACAGTTAATCGAAGTTGTTTCATTAAATAAAATATTATTATCTAAACATATTTCTTTTATTGATCTAATATCTAAATATTTATCAGCTCCTTCTGAATACCATTTTCTTATTCTAATACCATTAAATGCTCCTAACATCCCTATTTTAAAAACTTTTTTAATTTTTCTACTATAGTATTTTTTCTTATTAGATACTTGCCCTCTATTAAATAAAACCATTTTAATATCAATTTCATCAACTTTTATTAATTTTTCTAACTGAAAAGCCCCACTTCCTTTAAGTGAACTAACTAATATAATAAGATTCATTTCAGTATGGGTTTTTATTGTTTAATAAATTACAATTTAAAGAGTTATTAAGTATAAACTACATAGTGTGATCCAAATTCCAATCGCACACTACATGATCTCTTCTTATCAACAATTCATCTAGATTAATTTTTTCATTTGATATATGACACCCCCTTTCAGCAGTAGCGCAAGATTTAAACCCTGCCTCAAAAACATAATTATAGGAAGGTAAGTTAAAATGAAAAAATCTTCCATACGGAAATGCAAAATGCTCTACTTTTCCACATCTTGATTGAATAACATCAAAAGATTCACTAATATTATCTTTTACTTTATTCAAATCAGTTGTAGCGATATTAATATGTCCCATAGTATGAGAACCTATTTCATGACCTAACTTTAATAATTTATCAACGTCTGACCAGTTCATAAACTCGGTTGGAGGAAAATTTAAATTACGAGAACAAAATTCTTTTATCTTATTAAAATCTGTTAAACCTATAGAATCTGGATTAATAAAAAAGCATGCTTTAGCATTGTACTTCTCTAAAACCTGTGCTGCTTTTAAATTATTTTTAAAACCATCATCTGAGCTAATAGATATATATGATTTATCAATCTCATTACTTGTTATTTTTCTTATAGCTTCTGAATAAGGTATAAATGTATGACACTTTGACAACTCGTTTAATAAATTATCAAACTTACTTATTTCATCATCAAATACATGATGAATATACAGAAACTGAATTCGGGGCTTGAAAAAGCTTTCTTTATATCTTGGTAATTTTGCTTTAACAGACAGTCCTGTCAAAGCAAAATCTCTTATCATACCTCTAAAACTAAAAGGTTTAAATTGTTTTATATCTCTAAAATCTGTCGTGTATTTCATATTCTTTTATTTCCTTGAATTCAAATCATATTAAATTTAACCTTTTATCTTATTTTCTTTCAACCAATTTGCCAGCACAACTAAATGCCACATTCTAGCCCAAGCAATTCTATAATCTCCTTTTAAGAAGAGTTGCCAATTGTTCTCTATTGCATCGGCATTGAAATAGTCTTGTTTTTTGAGCCAATTTAAGTTTTCTTCACAAAAAGATTTTAGTTCATTTTTCATCCAATGCTTCCAAGGAAAAACAAATCCCATTTTTTTACGATAAGAAATTTCTTTAGGCAGGTATTCTTCCATACTATCAACCAATAGTTGTTTTGGTTTATATGGAAATTTATGTTTGTCAGGAATACCGTAAACGTATTCTACAAAAGTATGATCTAAGAACGGAACTCTTACTTCTAAAGC
>WFNC01000480.1 GCA_015488785.1 Flavobacteriales bacterium
CTTACCAGCGAATATCAATTGTTAAATGCCGATACTCCAGAATTAGCATTCAAACTATTTGCTCCAAGAAAAACTGAACTAGAATATGACATTTACCACAAAGACAATCAATTTATAATTAAGACCAATCTAAATGCTCCTAATTCTAGAATAATGATTGCCAATGAAGAAAATACAGCAATCGACAATTGGAAGGAATTCTTACCTTATAATGAAGAAATTCTAACCGAAGACATAGATTTATTCAACGATTACATGGTTGTTGGTGAACGAAAAATGGGATTAACTCAACTGAGAATTGTTAAACTTTCCGACAAAAGCTCATATTACATTCCGTTCAACGACCCGGCTTATGTAGCTGGAACAACAACAAATATAGACTTCAACACAAAAAAACTGAGGTACTTTTATAGTTCAATGACCACACCAAGTTCAACCCTAGAATTTGACATGGAAACAAAACAACAAACCACCTTAAAACAACAAGAGATTATAGGAGGTCACAATCCGTCAGATTATGTATCCAAACGTCTGTTTGCTACAGCAAGAGATGGGGCAAAAATTCCAATTTCGTTGGTCTATAAAAAAACAACCCAACTAAACGAAAACACTCCCTTACTCCAATATGCTTACGGTTCGTATGGCTACAATATCGACCCTTCATTTAGCACAAGCAGATTAAGCTTACTCGACAGAGGATTTGTCTATGCCATTGCCCACATTAGAGGAAGCCAAACCCTTGGTAGATCTTGGTACGAAGACGGAAAATTCTTAAAAAAGAAGAACACATTTTTTGACTTCATTGATTGCTCAAAATTCTTAATCGAAGAAAATTTAACTTCCCCTCAAACTTTATTTGCAGAAGGAGGAAGTGCCGGAGGATTGTTAATGGGAGCTGTAATCAACTACAACCCAGAGTTATACCGAGGAGTAATTGCAGCCGTTCCTTTTGTCGATGTCGTTACGACAATGTTAGACGCTTCAATCCCCTTAACAACAGGAGAATACGAAGAATGGGGAAATCCAAATGACAAAGTTTACTACGAATACATGAAATCCTACTCTCCCTACGACAATGTAACCAAACAAAACTATCCGAACTTACTCGTTACAACAGGGCTACACGATTCTCAAGTTCAATATTGGGAACCAGCTAAATGGGTTGCTAAATTACGTGAATTAAAAACAGACGACAATTTATTACTACTTAAAATCAACATGAAAACAGGACACAGCGGAGCCAGTGGAAGGTTTGAATACCTAAAAGAAGTCGCTATGGAATATGCCTTCCTTTTGGATTTGATCGATTAAGATACAGTAAAATATTTTGGGTGTGCCGCTCGAAAAAAAATCGAGCGTCGGGCTATCCGCACTCGCTTTTTTTATTTTTAGAAGATGTTTTTGTTCGCACAAAAACATCTTCTAAAAACAAAAAAGAGCTCAAACAATTGCTCCTATCCCTCACACAAATGAGCGTACAGAGGTTAATTTATCGTAAAAAACACATAAACGTTGTACATGATCGTAGTCCACATTACAAAAAAAGTCTAACACCAATTAGGTATTGAAATGCGCTTAAAAAAATAAAATTTATTTTTACATAGACAATGAAAATAAAATCAGCATAGCCTTAGCTATGGTTATTTTATTTGAAGAAGTATATGTGATAATAAAATTATTTATTTGGCGCATTTCAATATTTAATTGGTGTAATTAGATTCTACAGGTTTTTGGTGTGGCTATAAATTTAAGAATCAAAAACAACATTGTACATAATACATTTTACAAAAAACAATAATTAGAGTATTAAACTTTGAGGTACTTCTATATTATGCTACCAATACTAAACTCGGTAAAACCATTAAACTTTAGTTCATTTATAAATTAGAACAAACCAGATCAAACTCAGAAGAACCAATTATTTGACGCTTAAAAACACATTCTTAAAAGCTCTTTTTCCTGCAGGAGTAAGACTAACAACATTAAGTTCTAACCTTTCATTTACTTTTGAATAAGAAATTTCTTGAGGACTTGCATTCGCTATATTTATAAAAGAAACCATCTCTTTTGAAATCTCCTTTAATCTAAAACTCACAAAAGCACTACCATTAGGTTCTAATAAATAAACAGGTTTTCCTTTTGCGATAACTATTTTAGATATTTGAGAATAAACAGTTTCATTCTTCTTAATTGTCCCTCGTTTTCCAATTAACGTATCCTCCTTTAAGCTCCATTGTTCTACAATTGTCTGCCCAGGAAAAGAAAGACTGTCAATCCATTGCCCTTCTAACCAATTTAATTCTTCAAGAACTATAGGAGCCGATTCTTCTTTTTCTTGTTGCTGCGCTACTTTATCAAAAGGATGAATCTCTTTTTCTACTTCTTCTTGACAAGAAATCAATGATAAAAAGAGAAAGATTAAGCCAGTATATATCATATAAAAGATTGTATTTTGAACAAAACTAAAAAATTATATTTATTAAATACCCAATAAGTTTTAAAATGATTAAAATTGAATATCCAAAAATTAATGATTTATTTAAAATAGTTAATTTAGAAACATTATATTTGAAAAAAAACAGCATAGAAAATGACAAGAATAGAAAGTAAAAAAGTACAAGTTAATTGTTCTCAAGCAGAATGTTTTGAGTTTTTAACGGATATGAATAATTACGAATTATTATTACCAAAGAAAAACATAAGCGATTGGAGTTCGGACTATAAAGTTTGTTCTTTCAGAATTCAAAAAACATATAAATTAATACTTGAACATGTTTCTGACACGCCAAGTAGCCAAATACACATAAAAAGTGGAGAAAAATCTCCTTTTAGTTTCACGCTGAATGTTAATTTAACCGAAAAAGAAGGAACAACTGAAGCGCAATTAATTTGCGATGCAGACATCAATCCATTCTTAAAAATGATGGTTCAAAAACCATTGAATAACCTATTTAACTATATGGCAGAAAGAATTGCAGTTGTAAAAGGACAAGAAACAGCTTAAAAATAAAAAAGGTGTTTGTAAACGACAATAAAATAGCTTCATTTAAAACTTATTTTAAAAATAAGCTCAAAAACAATTACCCAGAAAGGGAATTGAATCAGCTATTTGAACTTAGTTTTTATTACCTAAAAGGATGGGAGAAAATAACGCTTAGAATAAGCGAAAACCAAGCCTTATCGGAATCAGAACTTTTAAAATTGAATCATGTTGTAAAACGTTTGCTCAAAAACGAACCGATTCAACATATATTTAATCAAACAGAATTTTACGGCATCCCTTTTTATGTCGATCACAATGTATTAGTTCCTCGTCAAGAAACCGAGGAACTAGTTGATTTAATCATCCAAAATTCCAAAGACAAAAAAGTATTGCTCGACATTGGGACGGGTTCGGGCTGTATTCCTATTGCTATTGGAAAAAACTTACCACATCTAAATCTATTGGCATTGGATGTGTCTAAAAAAGCATTGGAAGTTGCAAAAAAAAATGCAGAAGCAAACAATGTAAACTTAAAGCTAATCCATAACGATATTTTATTACTCGAAGATTTTTCTTCAATTATTGATAAAAAGGTAGATGTAATTGTCAGTAATCCTCCTTATATAACAGAAAAAGAAAAGAAACAAATGGCTGAAAACGTGTTAGCTTACGATCCTCATTTAGCACTTTTTGTTCGTAACGAAACTCCTCTTGTTTTTTATGAAAAAATTACAGCATTAGCCTTTAAAAAACTAGAAACAGGAGGTGAATTATATTTTGAAATCAATGAATATTTTGGACTAGAGACCAAACAATTGGTTCAAGAAAAAGGATTTCAAAAAGTTGAATTAATACAAGACATAAACGGAAAAGATCGAATTGTTTATGCGGTTAAATAGTGATTATTAAATTAGTTGGTTCTCAAATCATCAATACCCCCAACTATTATCCTTTAAGCGGTAGCGATTGATAGCAAATTTTATTCGAGGCTTTATGTTAGAATAATTAGATTCGGCGGCAACACCGTAAATTCCTATTCGATAGCGTGATCTTTGTGCTTTAAAAGTCCTTTCTATTCCAGCAAAAACTTCAGCGTAAGC
>WFNC01000481.1 GCA_015488785.1 Flavobacteriales bacterium
CGCACCCGTCTGATGTAGAAGAAATTAGCGTAACATTATAATACCCCGAAGCATTGTAGGTGTGCGCACCGTTTTCTGTACTTTCAAGCGCTGTTCCATCTCCGTAGCTCCAAATCCAACTGTTATAACTTATATGAGGAAAATCGGCAACCGATGTATTGGTAAACGTAATTTCTTCTCCTTCACAATCTGGTAATACAGAAACATTTATTTCGGGTTTGAAAAAACGATTAGAAGCACTACTAAAAGTAGCTTCACAACCTTTATCTGATTTTACGGTTAAGGTTACTAAATAATTTTCTGTTATCGTTGTTGGATAACTATAAGTCGGATTTTGATTATTCGATTGAATTGTCGTGACAGGCAATACATCTCCAAAATTCCAACTCCACTCGTCTATTGAACCCGAAGAAATTGAAGAAACATCAGTAAAAACAGCTTCGGAATAAACACAGTCGTCCATAGTTGTAAAACTAGCTGTTGGTTGAGCATTAACTACAACAATAATCGTTGTATCGTGTTCGCATCCAAAAGTAGAAGTTACTTTTAAGTTTACATTGTGATTACCTTCGGTAACAAATGTATAAGTTGGATTTTCATTCACATCGGTATTTCCGTCGCCAAAATCCCAAAGGTAAGAAGCTATTGTTTCGGGAGCTGTAATCGTACTTTGATTTGTAAAAGTAGTCGCAGTTCCAAGGCAAACGGTGTCTGTTTTGAATTGAGCTATTGCAGGAGCGTGTAAAGTTACTTTTACCGTGTCTTTTCCATCACACATAGGACGTGTACCTGTAGTAACTATCGAATAAGTTCCTGATTGTGAAACGGTAATACTTGGAGTTGTAGCTCCTGTGCTCCATAAATAAGTATCATAACCAGCTGGAGCTGTAAAAACATAAGAACTTCCATCTGTACATACTTCTACGTCTTGACCTGCGTTTAAAAAATCTTCATCTATCACTTCGTTTGCTTGCCAAGTATTTAACACATCTAAAGTTGCCTGATCATTTGTTAATAATGTGTGGTGCATTGTGCATAATGCCGTTAAATGACGATTCAACTCTGGAGAATTTAATGAACCAAAAGGTGGTACAGGATACCAATATTCACCCTGTATATATAATGTTCCATCTCCTAGGTTAGGTCTAGAAGGAAAAACGGCACATATTCCTTCAATATTAGCACAAGACGGAATTCCTAAATTTCTTTGATGTGTAACATTTAAAGGATTTAAATTACCAAAACTTCCATAAGTAGTTGTCGATTGTGTTAAATTAGGATCTGGCGACAACTGCCAAGGACCATTTGAATTATGAAATCGAGGCGGACTAGAAGTCCCTGATGCGTCTTGATTCGTTTCTGTTATGTTTTGACCTGTAAGCATATTCCAAACGCTACTCATAAATCGTCCTGTTCCCCCTCCATACATTTCAGAGCCTTCCGTTGACAAGATTGCATGCCCTCCTCCTTGAACAAAAGAAACAATTGCATTTGCTTGAGCTATTGTGTAATTTCCATTATAATTATTAAGAATCACAATGTCATAACCTGTATAATTAGTTAAAGTTCCTCCCGAAGTGTAATTAACGTTTCCGGTCCCAAATAAAGCATTATATTCTGCTTGATATTTAGATGCGACAGAACCATAAATCTCTATCTGCCCTCTTCCGAAAAAAGAAATACATAAGAACAGTAATAATACTAGAAATTTCATAATTATTAATTTATACTTAAGTAACGAAGATTAACGGTTAGAGTTGCCTTATTTTAAATGGTAAACTTAGCAAACTTAATTTTCTTTCCTTCTTCCAACCATTTTTGTTCGTAGAAAGTTTTGATTTGCATTAAATCTTTTAAATCTTCTTCGCATGTTAAAACCATTTCTCCGTAAACGTCCCAAGAAGAAAGTATCATATTGTAATTGTGTTCTTCTATTTGTTCTAAGGTAGATTCGAATAATAAGTCGCTATCAGTTTTGATGTTAACGACTCCATTCTCTTTCATTATTTTTCGATATCGATCGATAAACAACTTTGAAGTCAATCTTTTTCGAGGTCTTTTTGGTTGAGGATCAGAAAATGTGAGCCAAATTTCGCTTACTTCATTTTCGGCAAAGAGGTATTCTATAAAATCTATTTTGGAACGCACAAAGGCTACGTTGGGCATTTTGTCTTCTACTCCTGTTTTTGCACCACGCCAAATACGAGATCCTTTTATGTCTATACCGATAAAGTTTTTATTAGGGAATCGCTGAGCCATTCCAACGGTGTATTCTCCTCTACCACATCCTAATTCTAAAACAATTGGATTTTCATTTTTAAAAAAATCGGAATGCCATTTTCCTTTCATTCGAAAACCTTCTTTTACTTCTTCCATTGTTGGTTGAAATACATTGTCGAAGTGTTCCATTTCGGCAAAACGTTTTAATTTATCTTTTCCCATTTTTCTAGTTTTACGACAAAAATAAGAATCTTTTAAGAGCTTAGTGGTTAGATTTTGTTAATTTTTTTATTCTAAAAACTGAAAACTGAATTTAGGCTTGTTTTTTTATCTCAAATTTAGGTTCATAAACCATTTTTATCGGAATTATTGAACTGAGTAAAAATAAGAAAGAACGATTAGAATAACAAAACCTTTATGCATAAGGGATAGAAACGGCATCCTTTTTTCTTTTTCGATTGTTAATCGAAATAGGAAAAAGATACAGTGGATAGCCCGACTTTTTATTTTTTTTCTAAATAAAAAGGTATGCCCTAAAAAACATACTCAAAAATAAACTTCTCTACTGTTTCTGTAATCTATTTTAACAAGATAAAATGCCCTTCTATAATTTCGGAAGCTCCGTTTACATCTGAGTATTTAATTCGGTAAATATAATTCCCTAATTCAGAATCCTTACCTCTTTCTGTTCCGTCCCAGGGTTGAAATTTGGAGGTTTGATATATCAGTTCTCCCCAACGATTGAATACCGTAAATTCAAAATTTATTTCTGTTATACCGAATCCTTTAAAGAAAAACAAGTCATTCACTCCGTCACCATTTGGACTAAAACTATTGGGTACATAAATACTTACTATAGGTTTTACGATAA
>WFNC01000482.1 GCA_015488785.1 Flavobacteriales bacterium
CTTATTTGAGCCAAAAAATAGGAATAAAAAACCCAACCAATTTTATAAAAATAAGAGGGACAAATAAAACAAAATTACGCCCAATTTTAACACATAAACAACTCGAAGAACTTTGCGATGCTTACTATTTTCACATTCAAGAACACGAACCAAACGCCAAAGAAAAACGCCATTATTCAGACTTAAATAAAACACTTTTAGGGCGATATATTGCATTGACTTTGGTTTGTTATCAAGGATTAAAACCGCAAGAACTTTTAAGCATTACAAAAGATGATTTTGATTTGCGAAAAGCAACCGTTTTTATATCACAAAACAGAACAGGAAGAGAACGGAAAATGATATTAGACGCTTCACAAATAGGCGTTTTAATGCAATTTTACGCCACAGAAGACACTCCAATAATCGCCAATTTAAACCAACTTGAAAAGATAAATAAAACCTTAAAAACGTTCACTAAAAAATACGAAGATTTACGACAAATACGCACTTCAAAAATAACCCATTGGATAAAAGAAAACGGATTGAGAAAAGCCCAATATTTAGCAGGTCATAAATTTATAAATAGCACCGAAAAATATTTAGCAAACGATTTTGAGAGCTTACAAAACGACTTCAAAAACTTTCATCCGCTGAACTAAAAAATCAAGCCTAAAAATAATATAAAATTAGCTCCAATTTCGGGGCTTTTTTTGGTTTAAATTCTTATCTTTATTTATTCCTAAAAATGGGTTGTTTAAAAATCACATATCGCAATGAGTTTGAGTACTTAAAAGTTAGCTTTAAAAAAGAGCTGAGTTTAAAAAATAGTGTTCAAAAAGCTTATGGGAACTATGAGTTAACCGACCATTTAAATAATGTAAAAGTTGTAATTTCCGACCGAAAATTAATCGAAGATATAAATGGAAATAACGTAATGGATGCGGAAGATTATTTTGTTTCTGACATAGTTTCTTTCGCCGATTATACGCCTTTTGGAATGAAAATCGCATCTCGAAGTTCTAACACAATGGCTTACGGATTCCAAGGACAAGAAAACGACGATGAGATAAAAGGAGAGGGTAATTCTGTAAACTATAAATATAGAATGCACGACCCGAGAATTGGAAGGTTCTTTGCTATTGACCCTTTAGCGGCTCAATATCCACACAACAGTCCTTATGCTTTTAGTGAGAATAGAGTTATTGACGGGGTTGAGTTAGAAGGATTAGAATGGAGCAAGTCTTCATTTATTGATAAAAATGGAACCGAGCACATTGGATTTAATGTTCATATTAAAGTTGTAAATTCATCTTCTATCAAGATTAATATTGACCAAGTAATAAAAGATGTAAACAAGCAATTAAATTTTCAATTTAATAAAGTTCAGAATCAACATAGAGTTTATGATGGGTTAGTTCTAACTTATGAAACAGTAGAAAACATTAAGCCTTGGGAGTTTGGAATAGAATTTGTCAGTGGTGATATTGATTTGAATAATGAAAAATATGGTGGATATACTGTTGGAAAGATAGGAGAAACTCAAATAAATTATATGTTGGTAAATGCCCTTACTTCAGGTGATTATCTCTTACATGTCATAATGCATGAAATATTGCATTCAGGCGGATTAAAACATCCATTATTATATGAATCTGACGACCCAGTTATGAACGAAATTTTACCAAAAATGAAAGGTTCAGATGGAGTAGTGATGGATAATGTTATGTTTATTCAGACAGAATTTGATAGAATTAAAGAATTGATGAAGAGTCAAGGAGCTGGAGAGGACGAACTGTTTCTTCTTGATTCTGATCAAGCTACTGATAATCAGGTTGAGCTAGGTCAAATCAACGTTATTGATGCCCAAGTAGAAACACAACAAACAGAATCTTGTAATGAAACATGTCCTTAGTACTTTTTTAGTTTTATTTTTTTCTATTCAAATTTATTCTCAAATTAAAATTGATGACGAAATAATAATTGGTTATAACTCTAATTTATCAAAAATAAATGAAGTAAAACTATATATTTCAAGCTCTATAAAAGATACTTTGAGCATAATTGATGTTAACTCAAAACAATTTGTTTATCATGACGTTATTCTAGAAGATTTAATTATTAACCTTAGTGATACAAAAAAGGTGATGATCAAATACCATGGGAACGATGAAGTTATTTCTTTAATTGGGAAATATATATATATAGGTACAATCTTCAATAAAACTCTTGTTATATCAGTTACAAATGAAAAAACGAAAAATGATTGTTACACTCCGAGCACTTCGCAATAAAAGTGTCCCGACTTTGGAAATTAACTAACTAAGGGCTTCGCCGAACTCTACCGTCGTTAACTTTTTTCAAAATCTTGGATTCAAAAAATCGAACTGGATAAACTTTTATAAACTTAACTAAATATGTAAACATCTGTTTAATTGAGTTTAAGCACCTGCTTAACAATCATTCCCCAAAGGGAAGTTCCTCCCTTTTTGGGACAAAAAACTACTCCTGCACTCTATCCCGTGCAAAGGAAAGGCGTTTTGTAGCTTGGGAAATAGTTTTAAAAATTGTAGAACGGTTCGGAAATTCCGCTATCGCTCCATTTCCTCCCGAGAAACTAAAAAAGTTTAGTTTTTAATCAAAAGTTAGGGTTTAAGAATCTTTAGAACTTGGGTTTTGTTGGAGTTTTTAAGCGTTTTAATAATGTTTTGTAATTAATATTAGTCTTTGGCTTGTTTCCGTGTTTTGTTTCAAACTTGGGCTTTTTTTTCGCTTTTTTTGGTTGCAACTTTTCAATTTGATAGAATTTTACAAAAATTTGGCTTTTCAAAGCCTTTAATTTTTCCTTTTCTCTCTCTTTTTCTTTTTCTCCCCTTTTTTTTCCTTTTTTCTCTCAATTTTGGTTTTTCAAAACCTAAAATCTTTCTTTTTTTCCTCTTTTTTCCTTTCTTTTCCAGTTTTTAAGCCGTTTAACCTTCCGAAAATCACAAAGTTATTAACAATTGTAAAACCCTCTCAATCGCCTTTATTTGTTGGCGTTTCGGCTTGTTTTTCCTTTTTCTCTTTTTCCTTTTTTTTTGCCCATTCCTCCCTCAATAGAGCTGTTTTTGATGGAGGAGAAAAAGCCCAAATAAGCCCAAGAAAAAAGAA
>WFNC01000483.1 GCA_015488785.1 Flavobacteriales bacterium
GGAATTCCGATAGCTGAACAAAAAGAATTATTTAAGCGTTTTTTTAGAGCAGGAAATGTTTCTAATATAGAAGGAACGGGTTTGGGACTTAACATAGTCAAAAAATATGTAGAATTATTGAATGGTAAGATTTCATTTGTGAGCGAACCAGAAAAAGAAACTATATTTACAGTTCAAATACCAAAAAGTGTAAAATGACAAAAAAAGTATTAGTAATAGACGACAACTTGCATATGCGAGAAAATATTGCAGAAATATTAGAGCTGGCAAATTATGATGTTACAACTGCGATAAATGGAAAGGAAGGGGTATTAAAAGCGCAACAATCAAAACCAGATGTTATTGTTTGCGATATTATGATGCCCGAATTAGATGGATATGGTGTCCTTTATTTACTGAGTAAGAATCCAGAAACAAGTAGTATTCCTTTTATCTTTCTTACAGCTAAGGCTGAAATGAATGACTTGAGAAAAGGGATGAACCTTGGAGCTGATGATTATTTGACTAAGCCATTTGAAGAAACAGATTTGTTGAATGCCATTGAAGCAAGAATTAAACGAAATGATATTTTTAAAGCTATTGAAGGAACTTCTCCCGAAAATTTGAGTAGCTTTTTTGATGAAGCTAAAGGAACTGAAGCGTTAGAGAAATTATCGGACAGTCAAAAAACGAAGGTTTACGCTAAAAAGGAAATGATCTATTTGGAAGGGAATTACCCTCATGCATTGTATTATATCTCTAAAGGTAAAGTAAAAGTATATAAAACAAATGAAGATGGTAAAGAACTTATTGTTGGAATTTATGGAAAAGGTGATTTTATAGGATATTTACCATTGCTAAAGGATTGTGAATATCAAGATTCAGCTATGGCGCTCGAAAAAGCAACGATTAATGTAATTGCTAAAATTGGATTTAACGAGTTGGTCAATAAAAACAAAGATGTTTCGATGAAGTTTATTAAAATGCTTTCTGGAAATGTAATGGAAGTTGAAAGTGAATTATTAAAATACGCTTACAATACCGTTCGAAAAAGAGTCGCAGATTCGTTAGTAAAGCTTTCCAATAAGTACAAAACTGAAAACGTAGAATTATTTGCTATTTCAAGAGAAGATTTATCAAATATGGTTGGAACAGCTCCAGAATCAGTAATAAGGGTTTTGAGTGAGTTTAAAACAGATAAATTAATAGAAACGCAAGGCAGAAGAATTAAGGTGCTAGACATCGAAAAACTTAAAAAAGTAGAGTATTAAAATTATGAAAAATACAATATTAGCTTTTTTAGCCGTTATCTTTTTAGGAATATTAGCCGTATTCTATATCATTCAAGAGGAAGAGAGTAAAAGGAATATCCCTATTTTAAATCCAAATGAAGTTAACCCTGTTTTGGTCGATTCATCGTTGCATCAAAAAGGAATAGGACATTTAATTACAGGGTTTAATTTGATTAATCAAGATGGTGAAAATGTAAACGAGTCTGTCATTAAAAATAAAATAGTAGTTGCAGATTTCTTTTTTACGTCCTGTCCTTCTATCTGTCCTAAAATGACCAGTCAGTTAGAGCGAGTTCAAGAAACGTTTAAAGACGATAATCGTGTTATGATTTTGTCGCACACCGTTTGGCCCGAAAGAGATTCAGTTCCGCTTTTAAAAGAATACGCTTTACAGTATAATGCTGATAAATCAAAATGGTTATTCTTAACAGGAGATAAAGTTCACTTGTACGATTTGGCTCGAAAAAGCTATTTGGTTGCTCCAAGTTTAACCGATACGAACTTTACGCATGGAAGTGAAAATGATTTTGTTCATACAGAAAATTTTGTTTTGGTTGATTCAAAAAAACGAATTAGAGGTTATTTTGACGGAACAGATAAAGAGGAGGTAGATGAGTTGATATTAGATATAAAAACGCTCTTGAAGGAAATGTAAGTCGTTTATGAAATCTAGAAACATTCGAATAATTGTTTTTTTAGCACTACTTACGCTAGTGCTACTTGTTGTTAACCAATATTACTGGGTTAGAAGAGGAGAACAATTGGAAGGAAGCCTTATAGCAATTCAAAACGACAATCAAAGACAAAGAGACGAACTATTCGATACTAGAGTAACCTTATCTTTGATTAATGTTAGGGATAAATTGTTGTCGTTAAATAAAGAAGCATCTGGAGGGTATTTAGAGCCTGTAAAAAAAATAACAGCTAATTATTTTGTAGCAAGCTTTTACGATACGCTTAATCCTGATCTGTTAAAAAACTTATTGGTAGAACAGTTCAAGGCTTATAGTATTCAAGAGGTTTTTGAATATGGCATTTATGACTGCTTTACAGATTCAATTATTTTTGATAAATATGTAGGCTTAAGCCTTGAAAATAACTTAAATTTTACGGTCAGTGCTCCTTCTCAAAAATGGAATCATGATGGGCATTATTTTGGTATTTATTTTCCATCTAAAAATACGGAATCTATTAAAGGCAAAGGAATTTCAAAAGCACTTTATTGGTCTTCAATTATTGTTTTATTTATCATGTTAATTGTAGGCTACGCAATACTTGTTATTCTCAAACAAAAAAAATTATCAGAAGTAAAAACGGATTTTTTTAATAACATGACCCATGAATTAAAAACGCCAATTGCAACAATTAAACTATCTACTGAAGTTCTTTCTAATCCTAAAGTGATTTGCGATTCTATGCGAATAAAAAGGTATGTTTCTATTATTAAAACAGAAAATAACCGATTAGAAAAACAAGTAAATAAAGTTTTACAAGTAGCAAAATTAGGAGAGGGAAAAATAGAGTTAGAACTTCAAGAAGTAGATTTGCATAAATTAATTCGAGATGCTGTAGAGGTTTTTAAAGTTAATCTAGAAGCGAATCATGGATAGTTTTTACCCTATCAATCAATGGTTTTGTAATTCTATTTATCAGTATATCTGGTTTTTTTGATTTCTTAGACTTCTCTTGAT
>WFNC01000484.1 GCA_015488785.1 Flavobacteriales bacterium
ATGGGAGATGAAATGACTCCATATCTAATTAAGGAAACATTATACTTTGGTTCAAGAGGATATTTTGGATTTGGAGGAATTGATATATTTAAAGTAAACCTTAATGACCCTAAAGCGATAATTCAGAATTTAGGGAAACCAATCAATACAAAAGAAGATGATTTTTCTTTTAGCATTAACAGTGAAGACAAAGGCTATCTGTCTTCTAATAGAGGAGGAAAAAAAGCAGGAGATAAAATTTATAGTTTCACTTATTACCCCGTAAATATTGTTTCTGATAAGGAAAACGGAAAAGCAGTAGAAGATATTGATGTTATCATCTCCGAAAAAGAAGGAGAGAGTTGGAAAGAAGTTTCAAGACAAAAAACAAATGCAAAAGGAGAATGGAAGTATGATTTTGAAGAAGGAAAAGATTATAAGATTAAATTAGACAACTCTTATCGTAACTCAAAAGAACTTGAAATCTTTGGCAATAAAGATTTGGACGAACAATTGAAACAAGTACAGAACACGGATTTACAAAGAGTATATATAGACGGTTATGTATTAGATGAAGAAACAAAAAAAGGAATAGAAGGAGTAAAAGAAACTTTATTTGAAAAACAAGAGAATGGAGAACTCGAAGAAATTGATTCAACTTTTACTGATTCAGAAGGGTATTGGAGATTTGACGTAGAAAAAGATAAAACTTATGAAGTCGAAATTGAAAGAGTTGATTATGAGTTACAAAAAATAGAGATTGAACCAATAGTGGACAACGAGCTTCAGCGTAAGAGTTATACGACTAAATTAAAGGTTATAAGAAATGTTGACAACGAAAAGGTTTTAGATGCTGATAATATTTATTTTGAAGTAAATTCAGCAACCATCAAGTCTGTGTCATTCCAAGTTTTAGATCAAGTTGTATCTTATCTAAAAGCTAATCCATATTCTAAATTAGAAATAGGAGCGCACACGGATTGTACAGGAGATAACGCATTAAACCTTGCACTATCAAATAGACGAGCTGAAGCATGTGCTAAATATGTAATTAAAAATATTGGAGGAAAAGCCTTTAGAGTCAAATTCAAAGGGTATGGAGAAACAAAACCTTTAAACCCTTGTGCAGAACAAGAATCGAATAAAGAAATAGCGGCTAAAAATAGACGAGTCGAATTTAAATTGGTAAAATAATAATTACTAAATGATTTAGAACGGGAATCTAATTTTATCCAAAACTATTCTAAACAAAAAAAAGCACTTCAATGAAGTGCTTTTTTTGTTTCTAGAATTTTATAATTTGTTATCCTTTCTTAAATCCATCCCAACCTTGAGCTTTTAAACCGATAACAGAACCGCCTGAAGAAATTAAGTTTGTTCCAGACTCTTTAGTTGTAATGTGTCCAATAACAGTTAAGTTTGGATTGCCTTTTATTTTATCAAAATCAGCTTGAGCAATAGTAAAAATCAATTCGTAATCTTCACCTCCATTCAATGCGCACATTGTAGGGTCAAGGTTAAAATCCCTAGCTCCTTGATAGGTGGTAGGATCAAGAGGTATTTTCTCTTCGTAGATATTACATCCAACCTCAGAAGCTTTACAGATATGCATTATCTCAGACGAAATACCATCCGAAACATCAATCATACTAGTTGGTAAAACATCCATTTGTTTCAGTAAAGCAATAATATCTTTTCGAGCCTCAGGTTTCAATTGTCTTTCCAAAACATAATCTTTCCCTTGAAAATCAGGTTGAGAATTAGGGTTTACTTTCCAAACTTCTTTCTCTTGTTGTAAAATAGTAAGACCAATATATGCTCCTCCAACATCTCCAGAAAGGACAATTAAGTCATTTTCTTTCGCTCCGCTTCTAAGTACTGCTTTCCCTTTTTCTATTTCGCCAATAGCAGTAATACTAATCATCAAACCAGATAAACTAGAAGTTGTATCTCCTCCAATTACATCCACACCGTAATGCTCACTTGCTAAATTAATTCCTGCGTAAATTTCCTCAATAGCCTCTGCACTGTATTTACTAGAAATAGCTAGCGAAACCGTAATCTGTCTAGGTTGAGCATTCATAGCATAGATGTCACTCACATTTACAACTACAGCTTTATATCCTAGGTGTTTGAGTGGAGTAAAAACCATATCAAAATGGACTCCCTCTACCAAAAGATCTGTCGTCACAACGATGTCTTTATCATTATAGTTCAGAACAGCAGCATCGTCTCCAATTCCTAGCTTAGTTGACGAATTTCTAATCTTCACTTTCTTGGTAATGTGTTCGATTAAACCGAATTCACCTAAATCACTTATTTTATTTGTAGCAGCTTCTTCTTTAAACATTTTAATAGTTGTTTTGAGTATAAATAAATCTAAAAAAAAAGACCAATGAATTTACATTGGTCTTTTTTTATTTAAAATATAATTAATTAAGCTTGAGCAACTTTTACAAAATCATCAAAACTCAATTCTTTTTCTTCAATTTTAACAGCATCTTTTAAGTAATTCATTACTTTTTGATCGTAAAGAGCATCGTATATTTTCTTACCTTCTTTTTCATCTTTCAAAACAGAAGCAGCCATGTTGTTAAACTCTTCCTCTTCAGGAATCATCATTCCATATTGAGCATATTGACTACCCAATAATTCTTTAGTATATTCAATAGCGTCCTCATTAGAAACCTTCAAATCATTTTCTTTTATGATTTTATTTTCAATCAATTGCCATTTCAAAGACTCAGCATACTGGTCATATTCAGCTTCAATTTGTTCAGCAGTAACTTCTGCATTTGAAGCTCCAATCCATTTTTTCAAAAATGGATCAGGCAAAGTCAAATCTAACTTTTTAATCAATTTATTCGCAAAATCTTTCTTAAATAAATGGTCGCTATCTTTTTGAAACATAGAAGTCATTTCTTCTTTAATCTTCGCTCTAAAAGCATCAACACCATCAACAGTTCCTTTACCGTAAATTTTGTCAATCAATTCTTGATCTACATTTGTAGCTTCCAATCTTTTAATCTCACTAACTGTCAATTCAACATTTTTGTCAAATTTTTCAGCAGCATCTTTAGATATATTCAACATTGCAGCCAAATCAGCAGCACCCCTAGAAATCGTTTTAGGATCTATAATAAGAACATCTCCAACAACTAAACCAATCAATTTTTTCTTAGCTTCTTCGTCTTGAGTAAACTCTATCGCTACTGTAGAAGAATGTGTAAAACCACCTTCCAAAACATTATCATTTTCATCCAATTCTCTGAACGAAGCCATAATCATATCTTTATCAATACTTTTATCTACAGCAGCTAAAGCTCCATGTCTTTTTGCAAAATCAGCAATTTGTTTGTCAACTAATTCATCATCAACTTTTACTTTATTATAAGTAAATTTATCTTTTTTAGTCAATTTCACTTCAAAAGCAGGAGCAACTCCTATTTCATAGCTAAATTCAAAGTCAGCAGGATTTCTCCAATCAGCTTGTGCGTTAGCATCAGCTTTAGGTATTGGTTGTCCCAAAATATCTAACTCATTATCCTTAATGTAATCAAAAAGAGCAGCGTTTAATACTTTATCTAATTCCTCTCCTAAGATAGAAACTCCGTATTTTTTCTTAACAATAGAAGCAGGTACTTGCCCAGCTCTAAATCCAGGCATTTGAATTTGTTTTCTAACATTTTTTAAAGCCTTATCATAAGACTCAAAATAATCTTCCTTTGCTATCTTAACTTTAATAATAGCATTCAACTCATCGATGTTTTCTTTTACAATTTCCATTACTGGTTTTATTATTTGTGTTTTAATTACTATAAACTAAAAATGGTATAAGAGTTTCCGCTTATACCATTTTTCTCTTTTTGTGCGGATAGAGAGAGTCGAACTCACACGCCTTGCGGCACTAGATCCTAAGTCTAGCGCGTCTACCAATTCCGCCATATCCGCGATAAATCAAACTCATTTGCCTAATTTCGGTGTGCAAATATAATACATATTTTTAGTATAACAATTTATTTTCGAAAAAAAAACGTGATTTTAAGAATTTATATTTATTCTCTTAGCTTATTCTTTTATTTCTTGGGCGCTTTAACGGGCTATCCACTATATCTTTTCTGAAAAAAACAGAAAAGGATGCCGTTTCTATCCCTAGCGTAATTTTTTCTATCTAATGCAATTAGGTATACATAACGAAATGAGTAATTTCAAGTGTGAAATGGAGTTTCATTTTATTTACTAGGGACAATTTTTAAAGCGGGAGCAATTTCACCCTTATAACTAGTACAATCTAATTTGAATAGATAAATCTTATTTAAAACAGTTTTAAATAAGGTGGGTATTGTAGTATTAATGACAAAAATCAATATTATTTAACGTAACAAACGTTACATTTGCAAAATAAAATGAATTCAATTCAAACAAAATAAAGATTCAAAACAATGAAAACATCAGTTATTAGAAAGGTTTTAATGGCATTATCAGGAGCGTTCCTGATGTTCTTTCTCCTTCAGCATTTATTAATTAACCTGCTTTCGGTTATCAATCCCGATACATTTAATGAAGTGTCTCACTTTATGGGGTACAATCCTTTTATTCAGTTTTTAATGCAGCCAATATTAATATTTGGTGTCGTATTTCACTTGGCAATGGGGGTTCAATTAGAATTACAAAATAATAAAGCAAGAAATATAAAATACGCAAAAAACAATGCTAACGCCAATTCAACTTGGATGTCTCGAAATATGATAATTACAGGAGGTATGATTTTAGCCTTTTTATTATTGCATTTGTCAGACTTTTGGATTCACGAAATGGATTACAAATACATTAGTGGTTTACCAGAAGAAGCAGGAAGATATTGGGAAGAATTACATCATTCTATGGGGAATCCTATAAGAGTTGTATTATATGTTATCTCATTTGGTTTGTTGTCACTTCATTTAATGCACGGTTTCCAATCGGCATTTCAATCCGTAGGATTTAACCACAGTAAATACACTCCTGCATTAAAAAAACTTGGAACAGCTTATGCTATTTTAATTCCTTTAGGTTTTGTACTTGTTGCGCTATTCCACTTTTTTACTCAATCACATTAATAAAATTTAGACATGTCAATATTAGATGCTAAAGTTCCAGAAGGTCCAATAAAGGATAAATGGACAAAACATAAAAATGATATTAATTTAGTTAACCCTGCCAACAAACGTAATATAGATATTATAGTTGTTGGAACTGGATTGGCTGGTGGTTCTGCTGCCGCTTCTCTTGCCGAAATGGGGTATAACGTAAAAGCATTTGCTTATCAAGATTCTCCTCGTAGAGCGCATTCTATTGCTGCCCAAGGAGGAATTAATGCTGCTAAGAATTACCAAAATGATGGAGATTCTAATTATCGTTTATTTTACGATACTGTAAAAGGTGGAGATTATCGTTCTAGAGAAGCAAACGTTTATCGTTTAGCAGAAGTTTCTGGAAATATTATCGATCAATGTGTCGCGCAAGGAGTTCCTTTTGCTAGAGATTATGGAGGGTTATTAGATAATCGTTCTTTTGGAGGTGTTTTGGTTTCTAGAACTTTCTATGCCAAAGGACAAACAGGTCAACAATTATTACTTGGTGCTTATTCAGCAATGAATCGTCAAATTGGAAAAGGTAAAATTACCATGTACAATAGACACGAAATGCTAGAGCTTGTAAAAATAGATGGAAAAGCGAGAGGAATTATAGCTAGAGATTTAGTTACGGGTAAAATTGAAAGACATTCTGCTCATGCTGTTGTTATCGCTAGTGGAGGTTATGGTAATGTATTCTATTTATCAACTAATGCTATGGGGTCTAATGCTACTGCAGCTTGGAAAGTGCATAAAAAAGGAGCTTTCTTTGCTAATCCATGCTACACTCAGATTCACCCAACTTGTATTCCAAGAAGTGGAGATCATCAATCAAAATTGACATTAATGTCAGAATCTTTGAGAAATGATGGACGTATTTGGGTTCCTAAACACATGAAAGATGTAGAAGCTATCCGTGCTGGGAAATTAAAACCAACACAATTAAAAGAAGCCGATAGAGATTATTACTTAGAAAGAAGATATCCAGCATTTGGAAACTTGGTTCCTCGTGATGTTGCCTCAAGAGCAGCAAAAGAACGTTGTGATGCTGGTTATGGTGTGAATCAAACAGGTGAAGCTGTTTACTTAGATTTTAGAACTGCAATAAACAGATATGGAAATGAAAAAGCACATATCTTAGGTATTCATAACCCTTCTGATGCTAAAATTATTGAATTAGGAGAGGAGGTAATCGAAGCGAAATATGGAAATTTATTCCAAATGTATGAAAAGATTGTAGATCAAAATCCATACAAAACACCAATGATGATTTATCCAGCGGTACATTATACAATGGGAGGTATTTGGGTTGATTATAATTTAATGACAACTGTTCCTGGTTGTTACGCTGCAGGAGAAGCAAATTTCTCTGATCACGGAGCAAATAGATTAGGAGCATCTGCATTAATGCAAGGTTTGGCTGATGGATATTTCGTATTACCATATACAATAGGAGATTATTTGTCTCATGAAATTAGAACAGGAGAAATTCCTACAAATACTCCTGAGTTTGACGCAGCAGAAAAAGAAGTGACTGACCGTATCAACAAGTTTATAAATATAAAAGGAACAAAATCGGTTGATTATTTCCATAAAAAACTTGGGAAAGTAATGTGGAACAATGTCGGAATGGCTCGAAACGAAAAAGGTTTAAAAGAAGCGATTGATCAAATTAAAGCAATTAGAGCAGAGTTTTGGAAAGATCTTAGAGTTCCTGGATCAGCTACAGGTATGAACACCGAGCTTGAAAAAGCTGGAAGAGTTGCTGATTTCTTAGAATTAGGAGAATTATTTGCTATCGATGCATTGAACAGAAGCGAATCTTGTGGAGGTCACTTTAGAGAGGAATCTGTAGAGCTAGACGGAGAGCAAAAAGGAGAAGCAAAAAGAGATGATGTAAACTTTAAATATGTTGCCGCTTGGGAATACACAGGTGTTCCTAGTGAAGCAATTCTTCATAAAGAAGAGTTAGAGTTTAAGGATATCGAATTGAAACAAAGAAGTTATAAATAACCTTAACAGGTATAAAATATATAGATTATGTCAACATCAAATAAAGACATGGATTTAACATTAAAAATTTGGCGTCAAAAAGATGCTAAAGATAAAGGACAAATGGTCAATTACCCTGTTAAGAGTATTTCTCCAGATTCGTCATTTTTAGAAATGTTAGACGTTCTAAACGAAGATTTAGTTAATAAAGGTGATGAACCTGTAGCATTTGACCACGATTGTAGAGAAGGTATTTGCGGAATGTGTTCGTTATATATTGACGGAGAAGCACACGGTCCAGATAGAGCTGTTACAACATGTCAATTGCACATGCGTAAGTTCAAAGACGGTGATACAATTACGATAGAGCCTTGGAGAGCGAAAGCATTTCCAGTTATCAAAGATTTAATTGTAGATCGTTCATCTTTCGAAAGAATACAACAATCAGGAGGATTTATTTCTGTTAATACTTCAGGAAATACGCAAGATGCTAACGCTATTCCAATTAGTAAAATTGATGCAGATACAGCAATGGATGCTGCAACATGTATTGGTTGTGGAGCTTGTGTTGCTACTTGTAAAAATGCATCAGCAATGCTATTTGTTTCGGCTAAAGTAGCACAGTTTTCATTATTACCACAAGGTAAAATAGAACGAAAAGAAAGAGTTACCAATATGGTTCATCAAATGGATATAGAAGGATTTGGAAACTGTACAAACACTGGAGCTTGTGAAGTAGAATGTCCTAAAGGAATTTCTTTAGAAAATATCGCTATAATGAATAGAGAATATTTATCAGCTTCATTAAC
>WFNC01000485.1 GCA_015488785.1 Flavobacteriales bacterium
ATGCAGTTTTCGAGTAAAGTGGTCAATCTTTCTGAAGAAAATTTATCGGCAACAGTAACTTTAGAATTGTTTGATGCCGTAACAATGAAACCGATTGATAAGGAACTAAAAAACAATAATCAAACAAAATCGATCGCATTAGAAAAAGGGAAAAGTACAGTAGAAAATTGGAATATAGAAATTCCTGAAGGGTATTCAGCAATCACTTATCGAGTTACAGCTCGTGGAGGAAAACATTCTGACGGAGAAGAAATGGCAGTTCCAGTTCTTACCAATCGTATGCTCGTCACAGAATCACTTCCGTTGCCCGTTCGAAAAAAAGGGACAAGCAATTTTACTTTTTCAAAATTAATCAATCAAAGTAATGGTTCAAAAACACTTGAAAATCATAAGTTAACCCTAGAGTTCACTTCCAATCCAGCTTGGTATGCGATACAGGCTTTACCTTATATGATGGAATATCCTTACGAATGTGCAGAGCAGACTTTTTCTCGTTATTATGCCAATTCTATTGCAAGTCATATAGCTAATTCTAATCCAAAAATAAAAAGAGTTTTTGATGCTTGGAGCAATTACGATACACAAGCTTTTTTATCCAATTTAGAAAAAAATCAAGAATTAAAAGCTTTGATATTGGAAGAAACACCTTGGGTATTACAAGCGCAAGACGAACAAGAACGTAAGAAAAGAATTTCGTTATTATTCGATTTGAATAAAATGAACAACGAAAAAACACGTACAATTCAAAAGTTAAAACAAATGCAACTACCAAGTGGAGCTTGGCCTTGGTTCAAAGGAATGCAACCTAGTCGATACATAACTCAACATATTGTTACAGGATTTGGTCATCTAAACCAATTAGAAATAGAAAGCAATCAAAATCAAAACATGATTTCAAAAGCAATAAGTTATTTAGATTCTGAAATGCAACGTGATTATAATTATTTAAAAACACACAACAAAGATTATCAGAAACAGCGAACAATTTCTAATTTTAATATTCAGTATTTGTATGCAAGAAGTTTTTACCCAACTTATAAAATAAAAAAACAACACCTAGAAGCTTACAATTATTATTACAATCAAGCCAAAAAATATTGGTTAGATTTCAATCTTTATACACAAGGAATGATAGCCTTAGCAACTCAGCGAAAAGGGGAAAATGAATTTGCGAAAGGAGTAATGGCGTCTATAAAAGAACGAGCAATTTACAACGACGAAATGGGAATGTATTGGAAAGACTTATCAGGCGGATATTACTGGTATCAAGCACCAATCGAAACGCAATCGCTATTAATCGAAGCCTTTGACGAAGTTAATAATGACCAAGAAAGCGTAAACGAAATGAAAGTTTGGTTGCTTAAACAAAAACAAACAACCGATTGGAAAACCACCAAAGCGACTGCCGATGCTTGTTATGCTTTATTATTACAAGGAACAGATATTTTGTCAGAAACCGATGTGCCAACAATCAAGTTAGGGAGTAAAAAAGTAGAAATACCTAAAACAGAAGCAGGAACAGGATACTTCAAAACCTCATGGAACGGAGCCGAAATTCAACCAGAAATGGGGAATGTTAGCGTTACAAAAAAGAAAAACTCTGTAGCTTGGGGAGGTTTGTATTGGCAGTATTTTGAAGATTTAGACAAAATCACACCGCACAAAACACCGCTACAATTGACAAAAAAATTGTTTATAATCAAAAATTCAAACACAGGAAAAATATTAGTTCCAGTCACAAAAGAAACTCCAATAAAAGTGGGGGATAAAATAAAAGTAAGAGTGGTATTAAAAACCGATAGAAACCTTGAATATGTACATTTAAAAGATATGAGAGCTGCAACTTTTGAGCCCAAAAATGTCATTTCACGCTACAAATGGCAAGACGGATTAGGCTATTACGAAACCACAAAAGATGCCTCAACCAATTTTTTTATGGACTACGTTCGCAAAGGAACTTACGTATTCGAATACGAATTAGTCGCTTCTCAAAAAGGAAACTTCTCCAACGGAATCACCACGATTCAATGTATGTACGCACCCGAATTTACAGCTCATAGTGAAGGTATTAGAGTGGGAGTGAAGTGATAAATAAGCAAAAAAGCGTTTATCGACATTAGGTAATAAGTATGTTTTGGGCGTTCGAGCGGGCTATCCGCTATATCTTTTTTGTGAAAAACAAAAAAGGATGCCGCTTTTATCCCTAACGCAAATTCATCAACTATTTCATAGTATGACTCTAAGTCATGCTATGAATAAAAAGGGTTATTTTTGTTTGTTTTATCTTTGCTTTTTTATTTATTAAAGCTAATGTTATTTCTATCAATAGTTCGTTTCAAATTTAAGCTGCAATTTTCCCAAAGTCTCTTAGTTTCTTAATAATGGTTTTATTTTTCTTGGTATTGGGAGAAATTCCGAACCCTTTAATAAATCTATCTATGTGTAAAAGGTTTGAATAATAGGTTTTTACGTCTCGCATAGAAAACGTTAATCTGTTTTCTTTTTTTAGAGGAATCCAATGCGTTATTTTAGCAATATTTACTGCAGTAAGTGCTAAATTGAAATGCATATTTAACTTTTCTTCACTTCTTGCTTG
>WFNC01000486.1 GCA_015488785.1 Flavobacteriales bacterium
CCCAGCTTTCTAAAACAGTTTTTGCATATTCTAATTCTTCAAGACTTACTTTTCGAGCGGTTGAAATAATGGCTATTTTGTTTCCCTTTTCTAAATTCATGGAGCTAAGGTTTTGAGGTTTTAATATGTTGCTTTTTTTGAAATTTACACGAAGTTATAAAAGTTTCCGCATATTAAAAGCATACAGTCTTTTAATCTAGCGTCTTTCAGTCTTGAATCTTCAAGTCTTGAATCTTCCCGTCTTCTAATTTAATTCAACTCAAAACTCTCAATTATCATTCTATATTTTTCTTTAAAAATAGGTTGTTTACTTTCAAGTGTCCAAGCCATTACAAAATAGAGTTTTTCTTTTCCTTCGAGGTAAGTGATGAAGTAAGAAATGTTTTCGTCTATTTTATCCAATTTTGCGAGCAGTTCTAATTGACGAGCATTCAAATTGTTTATTTTAGATTTCTTTAGTTTTGATTGACTAAGAATGGTCATTTTTTGTTTTAGAAACTGTGTTTGAAAGTTGCTGTACTGATTTAGAATTAATTTTTCATCTCTAAATTCATTGTAAGCAGAAATCACTTGTTTGAAATCTTGTTTAGACTCGTCTATAATTATTATGTATTCTTCTTTGTATAAGTTTAGAAATTGAAAACCAGCTTCTGGATTCAAAATTTCAGTTGGTTCCATATACTTAGGAACTTTTATTTTGTAACTCTCCAAAGCGGAATTTCGAGTGATGGTTTTAAAATCATTCTCCAAAGATAAATGTTTTGCATCTTCAACTGTTTCAGATTTACAAGCGTTTAAAAAAGGTAAAATTAAAATAAAGCCAAAAAAATAAATAATTATATTTTTCATATTCGTTTTAAGTTTTAAATAAGAAGCTCATACCAAATGAATATTGAAATGTGAGATTCTATCGGTTTTGGTAGCTATTTAATTTTACGTAAAAAGCGAGAGGTTGTATTGTGCTTTAAAAAAATAACATTGTACATAATACGTCGTACATTTTACAAAAAAAATCAACAGCGTATTAAACTTTTGTTCATTTCTAAGTTAACACACCTCATACTAAACGGGTAGAAATATTTTTTCGTGTGAAGGATGGTAGCGATTGTTTGAGCTCTTTTTTGTCCCGTTTTTTTTACGGGACAAAAAAAGCGAGTGCGGACAGCCTGACCTGAAAGGGCACACCCTAATTATAATTGTTTAAGCTTAACGTTTTTTATTTCCCTATTTTCAACTGTATTCGTTACTCTCCTTGAAAAATAACCGATTTTTTCGCTGTCTCTTTAGGGTAAGTATTGTTTTTTAAATTGACGTCAGCCATTCTTGTCGAAGGGTCTATTTGGATTGCTTCAATTTGACTTTTTGGAGCGTCTATAATCATTTCGTACTCGGGATAAACCCATGGCCAAGCTTTTTTATTGACTCTTTCTATTTCATAAATGTCGCTTCCTTTATTGTTTCGCATAATTCGCATTGGAATGTAGTACCATTTCAAACTACCATCTTTAAATTTTACAACCACGTCCAAAGGCATCGGCATATCGCCTTTACGAGCCAAAGTTACACTTGTTTTTCCGTTCTTGTCTTCAACCGATTCTATGCTGTAATCAATCGTGTTGGTCGTTTCTACAAATTGTTCAAAATACCAATCCAATTCCATGTCAGCTTCTTTTTCCATTACGCGTTTAAAATCTTGAGGAGTTGGGTGTTTAAAATGCCATTTGTCAAAGTATGTTTTCATACCTCTCATCAAAGCATCTTCACCTATAACTCCACCCAATTGCATCACCAAAATAGCGCCTTTAGAATAAGCATTGCTTCCATAAACGCCATTACTTTTATAAAAATCAGCATGCGTAGTCAACGGTTCTTGACGTTTAGCTTCTACCAATCTTTTGTAGCCTCCATACTGTCTAGCAAGTGGGTTTATACTTCCTCCATTTTTTAAATGATCCATTACTTTATATTGAGCGAAAGTTGTAAAACCTTCATCCATCCAAGGGTATTTACTTTCATTTGTCGCTAGCAAACCTTGAAACCAACTGTGTATAGATTCGTGTACGGTTACGCTGATTAAACTGTTCAAAGAACTGTGCGACGTAATTAGCGTACACATTGGATATTCCATTCCGCCGTCACCACCTTGTATAATCGAATATTGTTTGTAAGGATATTCTCCAAAGTTTTCGTTTACAAATTCAAAGCTTTGTTTAGCCTTGGGTTTTAGTTTATTCCAACGGTCAACCAAGGTGTCTTTTATGTAAATAAAACGCAACAGAGTTCCATTATCCAATAACGTAGTATCTTGTGTAAAATCGGTGTCAGCCGCCCAAGCAAAATCATGAACTTGAGGAGCAACAAAATGCCACGTTAATTTGTTAGCATCTCCTTTTTGAGTTTTCATTTTCTTACTTTTGTCTTCGTATCCTTTTCCAACTTCTTGTGGGTTTTGAACGTATCCAGTTCCACCTATTAGGTAATCTTTGTCAATGGTGATTTTTACATCAAAATCGCCCCAAACTCCGTAAAATTCTCTTCCAATATAAGGGTTTGCATGCCATCCGTCTTTGTCATATTCACACATTTTAGGGTACCATTGCGTCATCGAATAATCAATTCCTTCCTGGTTATCTCTACCTGTTCTTCTTATTTGTACAGGAACTTGACTCTCAAAACTCATTTTAAAAGTCGCTTTCTTTCCCGCTTTTATTGGTTCAGCCAATTCTACTTCCAAAATAGTTCCAACAACTTTATATTTCAATGCTTTACCATTTTGCGTAAGCGATTTTATTTTATGATAACCAATTTCATTGTCTTTTAAATACAAAATGCGATCGCCAACTCTAGGGTCTGGGTCTGCAATTGTTCTAGAACGAACGTCCATCATGGATCCAGGCTGAAAAGCATTATAATACAAATGATAATAAACTTTATTCAAATCATCAGGCGAATTATTGGTGTAAACCAGCTCTTGTTCTCCTGTAAATTGATTTTTTTCGGTGTTCATGTCAATTTCCATTTTGTAATTAACGTGCTGTTGCCAATACCCTTTTTGCGCGGCACAAGAAGTTTGAAAAATGACGATGAATGATAGAATTGAAATAAGTTGTTTCATTGGTTGTGTGTTATTTTTTTATAAAGATAAGATTTTTTAGATAAGTATAAAGATAAAAGTGTTTTGGGCGTTCGAGCGGGCTATCCGCACTCGCTTTTTTTGTTGAAAAAACAAAAAAGAGCTCAAACAATTGCTTCTATCCCTAACGCAAAAAAATGGATAATTTGTGTCTTAAGACATTGATTTGACAGTTCTGTTTAATGTGTCTAGTTTTTCAACCCTTAACTGTAATCGCGTTATGCATAAACGATTTTTTCATTTGTTCTACCTTAGTTCCAAAGTGTGTCGCAAAAACAACGTGTTGTAATTTCTTCATACTTTCCGAAACTCGATTAATATCGGCTAGCAAATCTTTTCCATTCAAAAAGTTGGCATCATCAATCACTATTAATTCTAATTGAGTCAAATTTATTCCATTCTGAAAGTAAAGCTTATTTAATCTTTTTGGAGTTGCAATCACCAAATCGATACCAATATAAATCATTTCTTTTTGATTGTAAATATGATGTTCCTCTACAACCGAGTAAGTTCTAATACCTGAATATTTGGTGAACCTTTTAAATGCTTCTTCTAGTTCCAATGCTGTTTTTTTGTCTTTTACAAAAACAATTGCTCTCGGATTGTCTCCTTCCGAAGTGTTTTTCAATCTTTGTAAAACACTTATAATTAAAGCCGTTGTTTTTCCACTACCTTCTGGAGCGATTCCAAAAACATTGGCACCACTTTTTATCTTTGGAATTATCTTCTCTTGAAAATCTGTAGGTTCTTCAAATTTTAAATTAGCAAGTGTTTCTAATAAAGAGGGTTTTAATTTTTTGAAAGGCATTTTTTAAGTTGTTTTTTAGCAAAGATAAGAATAACCTTGTTAAAGCGCTTTTTTATGGGAATGTTTTTTAATCAATTAAGGATCCCTGAAAAAGTCTAAAAAGTATATCATATGAGGCGACAAAACGAAGCTGTATGCATATGCGAGTTGCAGGCAACGAAATAGGATGTGTTTTTTAGGGGAACGACTATTCAACTGCACTAAAATTCTTAGTATAATAGAAAACCTTGCATTTTAAAGTCTAAAAATCTACTAAAACAGCAGTACTACTGATCTAGAGTGTTTTTCAGTGCACCTCAATTAAGGTCTCAAACCTAGTACACAAACATCATCTACTTGAAACAAGTCTCCTTTCCATTTTTCAAAAGTAGTGTCAATCGTTTCATTTTGCTTTTCCATAGGAAAGTGATTGATGCCTAATAGTAACTTTTTAAAAGCAAGTTGCTTGAATTTTTTAACCTTTTCTCCTCCAAATTGGTCAACATAGCCATCCGAAAATAGATAAATAGCATCTTCTGGGCATAGTTCTAAAACATATTCTTTGAATGGAATTTCTTCTAGGTCGTAACTAAAACCAACATTACGTCTTATACTTTTATATTCGATTAAAGCCAATTCTTTATTCTCGCTAGTTAAAATGGTACAATTTTCTTTTTGAAATGGAGTAATGTTTTTTGTTTTTCTTACAAGCCAAAATGGATTAATTGCTCCCGAAAAATAGACTTTTCCCTCGGAAAAAGCACACAATACAATGTCCATTCCGTCTTTTAAGCCTTTGCCATTTTTGGATAAGGTGTCGGTAATAATTTCCTTTGCTTTACCTAAGATTGCTGATGGAGAAGTTAGATTAAATTCCGTTAATGCTCTGTCCAATGCGTTGGAACAAACAACACTCACCATAGCACCAGGTACGCCATGTCCTGTGCAATCAGCAACGGCAATATATTTAACGTTATTCTTATTTTTGAACCAATAAAAATCACCGCTAACAATGTTTTTGGGTTTGTTTAAAATAAAACTATCCGAAAAACTATTTTTTATGACTTGAATATCAGGAAGTAAAGCATCTTGCAAATACTTGGCGTAATCGATACTCGAATTTAATTCGGAATGAGTGTTTTCGAGTGTTAACTTTTGTTCTTCTACAATTAGCTTTTGTTTCTCAATTGTTTCCGTCTGTTTCCGTGAAACTTTTAAGCGATTAAAAATAAAAACAAAAAAAACAGAAACAATAAAAAGACCACTAGCGATGAAATATGATATAATTTGTTGTTTCTCTATTTCTTGTTTTTCGTTTTCAATTTTTTTATTATACCTTTTTTGGTTGTCTTCATTCTGTCTTGCTACCCTCTCCTGGAACAGTTCTTGTTTTTTTTCAAAGACAAAACTAATTTCTTGCTCAATTTTTTGTTTCTGTATGTTTTCATTTTGCAAGCTGTCTCTCATTTTTATATGAAGCTTATACAATTCAAAAGCTTTTGACGTTTTATTTAGCTTTTCATAAATTTGACTGAGTAGCTTAGAAGAAGAAGCTATTAAAGCAGGATAACCTAATGTCTTAGCTTCTGATAATGCTTTTTCACCATAGGATAGAGCCAGTTGTATCTTGTTTGTTTCTAAATATATTTCGCTTAAGGAAATATGAGTGTAAGCAATTCCGCTTTTGTGATTAATACTGTCTCTAATGTGAAGTGCTTCTAAGTTTAATTTTAAAGATGTGTTGTAGTCTCCTAATTCAAAATAACATTTTGCTTTCTGACTAAGGTTTGTTCCTATTCCTTGATAGTTTTTATTTTGTCTAGATAGTTCTAATGATTTTTGATAATTGATCAGCGCTTCTTCTGTTTTTCCTGTAGCAAAATTGATGTTACCTATGTTTCCGTAAGTTGTCGCTAAGTTATATTTGTCTGCTAAATCATCTTGAATTACTAATGCTTTCTTATAATACTTCATAGCAGTAGTGTAGTCTTTAAGATCCGCATAGGTCATTCCCAAATTGTTATAGGCAGCCGCTATTCCAGCTTTATCATCCGTTTTTGTAAAGCTTGACAACGCTTTGTTGTAATATTCTAAAGATTTAATCAAGTCTCCAAAATCATCGTATATACTACCGATGTTTAATAAAATATAAGCAGCGTTTTTATCGTCTTTTAAAATGCGTAATAGCTTTAATGCTTTAAAGTAGTATTCGAGAGCTTTGGGCTGATTATCTGTGGTTTCTAAATGATACCCTTTATTATTGTAGCATTGAGATGTTATAAGCCTATAGTAATTAATAAGTTTTTCTTCTTTTACTTCTTTTAAGTTTTTATTTGAAACATCTAAAACCCAATCATTGTATTTTGGCCAAACATTTACATTCCAACTTTCAGATACAATCGTATTTATTGCATTTATTTTTGCTGTATCATTATTTTCGATGTAATATTGGTCGATACAAGAGTCAATTAGTATTAATTCTTCATTCGTAATCGAATTAATAGCGATACTGTCAACTAAATAATGCTTGCTGTCTAAAAATGTCTGGGATTTAAATACAGAGAGAAATAGAAATAGATATAGTAATAAAAATAAAGCTTTCATCGTTTCTACCTTTTTTGTTTCATACAGTAATAAGAAACGGAGGTTTTACAAAAATAGATTATTTTACAATAGAAACCAATTTTATTTTTAATGCCAATTTTTATGTTAAGAAGAGTGTTTTAATTTTTGATTATAGTTCTTTAGTCAATTATTTTAATGCATTTATCTTTGTTTAACCATTTACTCCAATCGTTGTTGTAGCCATGGACTTTAGTCGTTTTGTTTCCGTTTTGGTCAACTAATTCGTAGCCTAAATTAGTCCAGTTAAAAATACCTCCATATACATTGTACACTTTTTTAAAACCAGATTTTTGTAATTTTTCTCCTATTTTTTCACTTCTGTATCCCACAGAACAGTAAATATAAATTGTAGCATTCTTGTCAATGTCTTTTACCGATTCTATTTTAAAATTGTCATACCCCACTCGTTTAGCTCCTTTGACGTGACTAATGTTGTATTCTTTTGTTTCTCTAGCATCTAAGATTACGGTATTTTCTAAGCTTAAAGCTCTGTTCATTTGCTTAGGTGTAGCCAAAGGAACTGTTCCTTCTATATATCCATTGCACATTTCATCGAATCCAACAGGGTTTTGCGCCGACAAATAGAGCGAGAAGAACAATACTGACAATGTTAAAAGATATTTCATAAGTTGTTTTATATTAGTTGTGTTTATCAATTTCCGAACCAAAAGTAATCATTTTTAGATTTTAATTCTTGTGCTATTTGTCACAAGAAGGTCTAATTACTGACAAATTATAAATAATTAACTTTTTGTTTCGCTTGTCAATGTTTACATTTATCGTTTTAAAATTTCATAAAATCCATTATGCATAAAAAAATAGGTTTACTTATTGTTCTGATTAGTTTTATAGCTTCTGAAATCTTTTTTTACAATTACCTTTCGATAGAAATAAATACAAGTAGATTAACACAGTTTACTTATTACTTTTCATTATTTCTTTTTTTCGGAATGTTTGGAAAGGCAGTTTTTAGCGATGTCACAGAACCTTTCAAAATAAAAAGCTACCTCGGTAATTTCTTATTGGGTTTTGCTTTTACTTTATTGGTTACAAAACTAACTTTTGTATTCGTCGCTCTAATTGGAGAAAGCATAAATCAACTGATTTATTTTACATTAGAAAGTGAAGTAGAGAATAATGTACAAAATAGAACAACTCTAATTAAAATGATCGCTACTGCTATTTCGAGTATTCCTTTTCTTTCTTTTTTGTATGGGATTACAAAAGGGAAATACAATTATAAAGTATTAAATGTTCCTGTTTATTCATCGAATTTACCAATAGCATTTGAAGGTTATAAAATCGTTCAAATATCAGATGTGCACGCAGGAAGTTTTGATAGTAAGCGCCAAGTAAAAAAAGGGGTAGCGATTATAAATAAACAAGATGCTGATTTAGTCGTATTTACAGGGGATTTAGTTAATAATTTTTCGGCTGAAGTTAAACCATTTATTCCAATTTTTAAAGCGATAAAAGCAAAAGATGGAAAGTTTTCAATAACAGGAAATCATGATTATGGCGATTACGTAAAATGGGATTCAGAAGAGTTAAAACGTCAAAACTTTGATAATTTGTTGCAATATCATTCTGAAATGGGGTTCAAAATATTAATGAACGAGCACATTAGAATAACGAAAGGAGAAGAATCAATAGCTATTGTTGGTGTAGAGAATTGGGGAGTAGCACCTTTTCCTGAACACGGAGATCTTAAACGAGCAACTAAAGGACTTACAAATGATGAATTCAAATTGCTTCTTTCTCACGATCCTAGTCATTGGGATGAAGAAGTGAAAAATAATGAAATGAATTTTGATTTAACAATGAGTGGTCATACGCATGGAATGCAATTTGGTTTTGACTTAGGAAAGTTTCTAAAATGGAGTCCAATAAAGTATAAGTACAAGAAATGGGCTGGTCTTTATGAAAATAAAGGTCAGTATCTATATGTAAACAAAGGTTTTGGATTTCTTGGATTTCCTGGTAGAGTAGGAATGTGGCCCGAGATTACTGTTTTTGAATTGAAAAGTAAGTAATTGTTTTTTAGGCATTACGAACAGAACTTGTTTCCATTTTAGTTTCTATAAATTCAATTTTCATTGTTCCGTCAGGATTTATTCCAACCATTTTTACATTACCAATTTGATTCACCATAAGTGGATTGTATGGAGTAGAGACTTTTACATAGTTTTTTGTAAAACCATTCATTAAACCATTATTTTCAGACTGTTCAAATACAACAGTTTCTGTTTGGTTTATATTTTCTTCATAAAAAGCCCTTTTCTTTTTTTCGCTAAGAATACGGAGCATTTTATTTCGATCTCTTCGAACATTTACAGGAACGCTTCCTTCCATTCTTAAAGCCGTCGTGTTATCTCTTTCCGAATAAGTAAAAACGTGTAAATAGCTAATTGGAAGTTCGTTCAATAAATTGTATGTTTTCATAAATTCTTCGTCAGTCTCTCCTGGATAACCAACAATTACATCAACACCAATTGCGCAATTGGGCATCAAATCTTTTATTTTTTCAATTCTACTTTTGTACAAAGAACTATCATATCTTCTTCTCATCGATTCCAATAACTTATCCGACCCTGATTGCATAGGAATATGAAAATGATGAACAAAACGCTTTGATTGAGCTACAAATTCTATTATTTCATTTGTCAATAAATTAGGTTCTATACTCGAAATTCGGTACTGATCAATACCTTCTATATTGTCTAGCTCTTTTATCAAATCATAAAAAGATTCATCTGTATTGTATCCAAAATCGCCAATATTTACCCCCGTTAGAACAACTTCTCTTGCAGATGTTTGAGCCAATTCTTTTGCTTTTGTTATCGTTTCTTCTATCGTAGCATTTCTGCTTCTACCTCTTGCCAGGGGAATGGTGCAAAAAGAACAAAAATAGTTGCATCCATCTTGTATTTTTAAGAACGAGCGTGTTCGATCTCCAGAACTAAAACCAGGTGTGAATATTTTAGTTTCCTTTATTTCATT
Source organism: Flavobacteriales bacterium (assembly GCA_015488785.1). Lineage (GTDB taxonomy): Bacteria > Bacteroidota > Bacteroidia > Flavobacteriales_D > Parvicellaceae > S010-51. The sequence continues at coordinate 9,546 of WFNC01000486.1, forward strand.
ATTAAAAATAAGTGTCTCTTCCTTTTTTCGTAAATCTTTTAAATGGTTTACGACATTAAATTTTTCATTCGCTCCCAAAACTAAATCAACACCTAAAATATTTGCAATATCTTCAGGTTTTAATTGCGCATAACAACCAACAACAACCACAAATGCATCTGGATTATAATTTAATGCTTTTCTTACAATGTTTCTACATTTTTTATCTGCTTGCTCGGTTACAGAACAAGTGTTTATTACATACACGTCCGCACCTTCGTCAAAAGGGATTTGAGCAAAACCTTCTTCAGTTAATGTTCTTCCAATAGTACTCGTTTCAGCAAAATTTAGTTTACATCCCAACGTGTAATAAGCAACAGTTCCGTAATTCATTGTATTAGATTCTATTTTTTTACAAAGATAAGTATATTCTTATGCAATATCAATAATTTAGATATTTACTGCCGTTGCTTGAAGTTTGTTTTTTTTATTTGAGTGAAATTAAGCGGTTTTTTCTTGAATAAGCATCATTCATAATCACGCGAAATGTTGTAATATTGTAGGAAGTAAATAATTATGGAAATTAAGAATAAAGTAATTTGGATTACAGGAGCAACTTCAGGTATAGGAGAAGAACTTGCGTTGCAATTGAGTAGTCAAGGAGCACGGTTAGTTTTGTCTGCTAGAAGAGAAAATGAATTAAAACGTGTAAAAGAAATGTGCAAAGGGGAAGTTTTAATCGTGCCATTGGATTTAACCCAAAGCGAAACATTTAAAACCAAAGTGACAGAAGTACTAAACTATTATAAAAGAATCGATATCCTGATTAATAATGGAGGGATTAGTCAGCGTTCATTAGCGTCAGAAACTCCTTTAGCGCTGGATCGTAAAATAATGGAAGTTAATTATTTTGGGAATATAGCTTTAGCTAAAGCTGTTCTACCAATTATGCAAAAACAAAAAGAAGGTTATTTTGTGATAATTAGTAGCCTTTCTGGAAAATTTGGTTTTTTCTTACGTTCTGCCTATTCAGCGTCAAAACACGCCTTAGTTGGTTTTTACGAGTCGTTGAGGTTGGAAGAAGAAAAAAAAGGGATAAAAGTTTCACTTGTTTTTCCTGGGTTAATAAAAACAAATATTTCTCAAAATGCACTTTCAAAAGATGGAGAGTCGCATGGGTTACTCGATGCGAAACAAGAAAAGGGTGTCTCAGCAGAAAAATGCGCACAACAAATTATTACAGGTATAAAAAAACAAAAGCTAGAAATTTTCGCAGGAGCAGGAGAACTAAAAGCTGTTACAATTAAAAGACTTTTTCCAGTTTTGTTTCATAAAATAATTAGAAAGCAAGAAGGAACTTAAAGTGTTTTAACAAAAAAAAGCCGATTTCACATTGTGAAATCGGCTTTTTTTGTCTCGTAAATTTAACTCTTATTTTTGAGCAAACGTAATTGTTGTTGTTCCTTTGTCTGAAGTACTTGACGAACTATTAGAATCCGTGTAAAGTGTTGTTTCGTCGTATGTTTGAGAAAGTTTAAGCTCTTTCTTTTTTGATTCAACAACTAAGAAGATATCTGCATTTTCTCCTTCTGCGTAGGTATTATTGTCAGTATTTGAGTATGTCGTTGTTACATTAGAAAATGTATTCGAACCATTTGTTTTAACATCTTCTTTTAATATATTAAAAACAACTCTTTCGTTTTTCTTAAAATCTCCTGTTTTATTTTTACTTAAAAATGACCAAGAACCTGAAGTGTTAGTTACTATAGTTGCTGTGCTAGACCCTGTTGAAGAAGAGTTTGTGTAAGTCATGTCTGTTGTACTTTTCCAAGTTCCATCTTTTTCTATCGTATAAGAATATTCTTTTACCGTACCATTTCTAACTGCTGTTACTGTACCAGAAGTATTTGTCGAAATATCAGTATCTGTTATTTTACCGTCTGTCATCGTTGTAGTAGAAACTGTTTTGTCTCCGCTAGCATTTATGCTTGTTTCTTCGCTAGTTAAGCTTGTTACGTTCCATTCGTTAGCCATTTTTCCTTTACTTGTTTTCTTACAAGAAGAAATTCCTCCAGCTAATAAAGCTGCGCTAAATCCTAAGATAAATAATCTTTTTTAATAATTTTTAATTGATTTGCCACAAAGGTATATTTTATTTTGATATTGCGAGTGGAATTTTTGTTAAAATCGTGTTTTTTAACTAGAAAGAGATAGGTTTTAATTCAGCTGTTCTCTTTACTTTATTAAATGCTTTAAATAGGAGGAGCCTATTATTAAAATAATAAATGCTTTATCTAATAAAAAATATTACTTTTGCAAGTTGTAAACACCCCAATACCGAATTTTAAACAAAAGACAATGAAAGATTTATTAGAAAAGTTTGAAAACAAACAACCAGAAATCGTATTTGAATGGAAAGATGCTGAGACTGAAGCGATAGGCTGGGTCGTAATCAACTCGCTTAGAGGTGGTGCAGCAGGTGGAGGAACTCGTATGAGAGTCGGACTAGACAAAAGAGAAGTCGAATCTTTAGCTAAAACAATGGAGGTTAAGTTTACCGTTTCTGGGCCTGCTATTGGAGGTGCTAAATCTGGAATTAATTTTGATCCAAACGATCCTCGAAAAAAGGGAGTTTTAGAAAGATGGTACAAAGCAGTGACACCTTTATTAAAACATTATTACGGAACAGGTGGAGATTTAAACGTAGATGAAATTCACGAAGTAATCCCAATGACCGAAGATTGTGGTGTTTGGCATCCACAAGAAGGTGTTTTTAACGGGCATTTTCAACCAAGAGAAGCTCAAAAAATCAACCGTATAGGTCAATTAAGACACGGAGTTATAAAAGTAATAGAAGACGAAAGATATAGTCCAAATATTGCGAATAAATATGTCGTTGCCGATATGATTACAGGTTACGGAGTAGCCGAATCTGTAAAACATTTTTATGATATTTACGGTGGTAATCTAAAAGGTAAACGTGTGATTATACAAGGTTGGGGTAATGTTGGTTCAGCAGGAGCTTATTACTTGGCACAAGAAGGAGCAAAAATCGTTGGAATAATTGACATCGCAGGGGGATTAATTAAAGAAGAAGGGTTTTCTTTTGAAGAAATTAAAGATTTATTTATTAATAAAAATGGGAATAAATTATTTGCCGAAAATATGCTATCGTTTGCTGAAGTAAATGAAAAGATATGGAGTATTGAGGCGGAAGTATTTTTACCATGTGCTGCATCACGTTTAATAACCAGAGATCAAGTTGATCAAATGATTAGTTCAGGTATTGAAGTAATCGCAGCAGGAGCAAATGTTCCTTTTGCCGATCCTGAAATTTTCTTTGGAGATATTGCCGATTATACTGATAATAATATTAGTGTAATTCCTGATTTTATTTCAAACTGTGGAATGGCACGTGTTTTTGCTTATTTAATGTCTAATGATTTGAATGTTTATTCAGATGATGACATTTTTAAAGATACCTCATTAATTATTCGAAAAGCTTTGAAAAAAGCATTTATGAAAAGTTCAAGCAAAACTAAAATCGCAAAGACCGCTTTCGAAATCGCATTAAAAGAATTAGTTTAAACCGTTAAAAAAAAAAGAAAAACAAAACAAAATAGAGTAATGGAAATTTTAATTATAGTAATATTTGTCCTAGGTTATTTAGGAATAGCCTTCGAACATTCAATTCACGTAGATAAAGCAGCTTCGGCTTTGTTAATTGGTATGCTTTGTTGGGGGCTTTATGCCTTGAACCCTGCATCATTTTTACAAGTAGATGAGTATAAGTCAATTACAGAGTTAGTTGAAGAAGGTCATCACAATCACGAAGAATTAGCTCCGCAAACTCAAAATACATTACATTTTTTCGAGGAACAAATATTTAAGAATTCTTTAGAAAAAAATCCAGAGGTAATAGAACAATCTCATACGCATGAATATGTTAAGCACTATGTAGAACATGGTTTGTCTCATCATTTATTTGAAATAGCAGGGATTTTATTTTTCTTATTGGGAGCGATGACAATAGTAGAGTTGGTAGATGCTCACGATGGTTTTTCTGTTATTACAGATCGAATTACCACTACAAATACCGTTAAATTATTGTGGATTGTTGGTTTTATTACCTTCTTTTTCTCTGCAGCATTAGATAATTTAACAACTTCTATTGTTATGATTTCGGTACTTCGGAAGTTAATTGCAGATCAAAAAACAAGGTGGTACTTTGCTGGTTTTGTAATTATCGCAGCAAATGCTGGAGGTGCTTGGTCTCCAATTGGAGATGTTACCACTACCATGCTTTGGATTGGTAAGCAAATGCCAGATACAATAAATATTATTAGTACGATTTTCTTACCAAGTTTAGTTACTTTAGTTGTTCCATTGACAATTGCTACTTTTGTATTTAAAGGAGAAATCAAAAGACCTGAAATGGTTCAAGCTTCTGCGCATCACAATGTCGTTTTAACTTCAGGTGAGAAAACGTTCTTTTTTGTTATCGGTTTAATGGGGTTAATGTTCGTTCCCGTTTTTAAAACAATAACGCATTTACCTCCATTTATGGGAATGATGTTGAGTTTAGGTGTTATTTGGGGAATTACTGAGTTGGTACATAAGAAAAGACCGATTGAAGAAAAGTCTGCTTTATCTCCTTTAAGAGTTTTACAAAAAATTGATACGGCAAGTGTATTGTTTTTCTTAGGAATACTTTTAGCTGTAGCTGCCTTACAAGAAGTAGGTCACTTAGCGCTAATGGCTGGATTCTTAGATGATTCTTTTGGAGGTAACATTTATGCCATCAATATTGCAATAGGGTTTTTATCTGCAATCGTAGATAATGTGCCGTTGGTAGCAGCTGCGCAAGGGATGTACGAAATCGCAGCCGAAGGAGTTTTCGCCTCAAATGGAACCTTTTGGAAGTTTTTAGCGTATTGTGCTGGAACAGGAGGAAGTTCTCTTATTATTGGTAGTGCCGCAGGTGTTGCTGTAATGGGATTAGAAAAAATTCCTTTCGGGTGGTATTTTGCTAAAATTAGTTTATTAGCTGTGGTTGGTTATTTAGCTGGAGCTGGTGTATTTATGTTAATGTTTTAATTTATTAAATAAAAAAAAGTAGTATGAATATTTTTTCATTTTTTCAAAATATACAAAGTGCCGTAGAAGGTGTTGCTGATGTTGCGAATAACACAGGAATTGTTGTTGAAGAGCAATTAGAACAACAAACAATTATGGATGTAATTCTTGATAGTTGGTATATCATGGGTCCATTAGCTGTTTGTTCTGTATTGGCAGTTTATATCTTTATCGAACGGTTTTTAACCATCAAAAGAGCGTTGAACGAAGAGCGTGATTTTATGGCTAAGATTAAAGATTATGTTAATGATGGTAAATTAGATGCAGCAAAACAATTGTGTGTTTCTACCGATAATCCAGTGGCTCGTATGGTCGAAAAAGGAATTATGAGAATTGGTAAACCTTTGTCAGATATTAGTACTTCGATAGAAAATGTAGCGAAAATGGAAATTTACCGTTTAGAAGCCCGTTTGTCTATTTTAGCGACCATAGCAGGTGTTGCACCAATGATTGGTTTCTTAGGAACTGTTTTGGGAATGATGACTACTTTTGGAAGAATGAGAACCGAAGGTGTTGAAATTGCAAGTCTTTCAGGAGGTATTAATGAAGCAATGGTAACCACAGTTGGAGGGTTAGTAGTAGGAATTATTGCTTATGTAGCTTACAATTATCTAATTAGTAAAGTTGAAAAAGTTATCCAAAAAATGGAAGGCGGATCAATGGAATTTATGGATATATTAGAAGCTCCAGGACA
>WFNC01000487.1 GCA_015488785.1 Flavobacteriales bacterium
AAATCCAAGACAACTTTTTCAGAAGCATCGATTTTAAAAGCGTCAATTAAAAATTGAGTTGCATAGTCAATATTGTTAGAAGAAAAAACGCCGTAATATTGTTTTACAATTTGATCTTTATACGGTATTGAATGAACTAATTCATTTTCAATCACTTCTTTTTTCTTTTTAAGAATTATAATTCTAGCTTTTTTAAATGCCTTAGATTGTTCTACTTCTTCAAAGTAAATCGATGCTATTTTTATAATTTGTGGAGTGAAATACTTCGTCATAAATGAGCAAATAACAGTTCCGTTTTCATTTATGCTATCGTGAATTTGTTTCAAGTATAATTCGAATAGGTTTAGTCCTTTAGGAATTTTAATTATTCCAAAATCTATACTTTCTTTTATTTCTTCTAATGGATTTAGAAAAGTAAAATTAGATTTAGAAATTTTATTCTCAAGTAAATTATTAAAAATAGAAATTTCTTGTGTCTTATTATTTACAACTACATTGAGCTTGTAGTCAGCTAAACAAGTCGTCAAAAAACCAAAACTATCATTTGCTACAACAATAGAGTCTTTAGTTGTGGTATGTTCTTGTATGTAATTTAGAGAAAGTTCGTCAGAAGCTCCCCAAGGTTTTAAAGAGTTATTCTTACTTGTTGGATACCTTTTAATGTCCAATGCTATACCGTTACTTTCAAAAATCATAATGTTTTGTTTATTCCTAAAAATGGATGGGGGAGTTTGTTTTATACAAAATTAACAATATACTTAAACTTATAGCAGTTTAGCTGGCTTGAATGTTAATGTTTTTTTTGTATCCTTTATTTTAAAAGTTCTTTTATAATTTTTCTGTACACAGGATTATACGTGATTCCATTATGTCCTTGGTTTTCTAAACCGATTAACTCTACTTGGTTCTTAAAGTCTGCTTTTAATTTGACAGAGGATTCATAATAGATTAAATTGTCGTTTTTTCCATGAAAAATTGTAATGGAAGCTTTACAGTTTTTTAAGTATTCATTTGTAGAGAATTTATACTTGACAATAAAGGGAGGTATAATTGAAAACTTATGTTGAATCAAATCTGTGAAATTGTAATATGGAGCTTGCAGAATTAATTGTTTGGGATTGTTTTCTGAAGCAAGTTTTGAAGCAAGTCCTGTTCCAATCGAATAACCAATTATAATGATGTCATTTTCATTATAAAATTTCTTTAAGTATTCGTACGCTATTTGATTGTCTTCAAATAATTGGTTTTGACTCGTGATTTCCCCTTCACCATAACCTCTATAGTCTAAAATAAATAGGTCGTAATTTAAGTCGGTATATGTGTTCGCTAGATTTCCCCAAGTATTTAGAGCGCCTGCATTTCCATGCAAATAAAAAATAAGACCTTTCGTGTTTTTTGATTTGAATAATAGTCCATTTATACTATTATCTTCTGTCGTTTTAATGTCTATTTCCTCAAAGTTAGTTTCAAAATCAAAGCAGTAATTTTTATCTAATTTTTCAGGAAAGAAAATAAGTTTTTCTTGATAAAAATAGAGGGCTAAATAAATAACAAAAAAAAGCCCAAATAATAAACGAATAAAAAGGAATATTCTATTTTTCATTACTTGGGCTTTTAACTTTATTTAGAAATATTATTTTCTAATGTAACCTTCAAAATTGTTATGGTCTTTTTTATACAACTCCTCTTCGGACAATGATTTAAAATACTCGTAAGTGATTTTTAAACCTTCTGCTCTGTTTACCTTCGGTTGCCAATTCAATAATTCAATTGCTTTGTCAATGTTTGGTTGTCGTTGTGTTGGGTCATCTGTAGGTAAATCTTTGTAAATAACTTTTTGAGAAGTTCCCGTCAATTTTATTATTTCTTCTGCAAAATCTCCAATTGTAATTTCATCTGGATTACCGATATTAACAGGGTAAGCATAATCAGATAGTAATAATCTGTAAATACCTTCTACCAAATCATCTACGTAACAAAATGAGCGTGTCTGCGATCCGTCTCCAAATACAGTTAAGTCTTCACCTCTCAAGGCTTGCCCTATAAATGCAGGTAAAACACGACCGTCATTTAAGCGCATTCGAGGACCGTATGTATTAAAAATTCGGACTATTCGAGTTTCTACATTGTGATAAGTGTGATAAGCCATTGTTATCGCTTCTTGAAAACGTTTAGCTTCATCATAAACTCCTCTAGGGCCAATTGGATTTACATTTCCCCAATAATCTTCTGTTTGTGGGTGTACAGCAGGATCTCCATAAACTTCTGATGTCGAAGCTATAATCATTCTTGCCCCTTTTGCTTTTGCTAATCCTAAAAGATTGTGCGTACCCAAAGATCCTACCTTTAAAGTTTGTATCGGTATTTTTAAATAATCTATAGGACTTGCAGGTGATGCAAAATGTAAAATATAATCTAATTCTCCTGCTACATGAACATAATTAGAAACATCATGATTGTAAAATTCAAACTCCTTTAGCGGAAATAAATGTTCAATATTTTTTATGTTTCCCGTTATTAAGTTATCCATTCCGACAACTTGATAACCTTCTTTTATGAAGCGGTCACACAAATGAGACCCTAAGAAACCTGCTGCTCCTGTTATTAAAACTCTTTTCATTTTTATGCTTTTACAGTTAATCTTCCAATACTTTGGTAATAATATCCTCTTTTCTTCATATCGTCTAATTCATAAAGATTTCGACCGTCAAAAATAACTTTATTGTTTAAACTTTTATTTACTTTTTCAAAATCAGGAGTTCTAAAGACAGCCCATTCTGTAGCGATTAGTAAAGCATCAGCTCCACTTAAAGCATTATATTGGTTTTTTGCATAGCTAATTTTATCTCCAATTAAAGCTTTTACATTGTCCATCGCTTCTGGATCAAAAGCACATATTTCAGCGCCAGCATCGATAAGTTCATCAATAATATATAAAGCAGGAGCTTCTCTAATGTCATCTGTATCGGGTTTAAAAGCTAAGCCCCAAAGTGCTATTTTTTTACCTTTTAAATCAGAACCAAAATATTTTTTAACCTTTTCTGCAAGTGTCAATTTTTGTCTGTGATTAACATCCATAACAGAATCTATAATCTCAAAGTTAAACCCGACTTCTTTTCCCGATTTTACTAATGCTTGTACATCTTTAGGGAAACAACTTCCTCCATATCCAATTCCAGGAAACAAGAATCGATTACCAATACGAGTATCTGTTCCCATTCCTCTTCTTACAGCGTCAACATCAGCTCCAATCAGCTCACAATAATTAGCAATCTCGTTCATAAACGTGATTTTTGTAGCTAAAAACGAATTGGCTGCATATTTTGTTAATTCAGCAGATTTTTCATCCATAAATATAATTGGATTTCCTTGACGAACAAAAGGTTTGTACAATTCGTTCATTACAGCTCTAGCTCTTTCCGAATTTGTTCCGATAACAACTCTATCTGGTTTTAAAAAGTCATCTACAGCAAAACCTTCTCTTAAAAATTCAGGATTAGAAACAATATCAAAATCTACCTTAGCATTTTTTGCAACAGTAGCAATTACTTTTTCTGCTGTCCCCACAGGAACGGTGCTTTTATCTACAATTACTTTATAGTCTGTTATTATTTTTCCCAGTTCTTCTGCTACTCCCAAAATATAAGATAAATCAGCTGAACCATCTTCTCCTGGAGGAGTTGGTAATGCCAAGAATATTATTTGAGCGTCCTTTATTGCTGATTCCAAGTCAGTAGTAAATTTTAAACGGTCTGCTTTTATATTTCTTTCAAATAAAACATCTAAATGAGGTTCGTAAATTGGAACAATTCCATTACGCATTTTATCCACTTTTTCTTTGTCTATGTCAACACAAATAACGTCATTTCCTGTTTCTGCAAAACAAGTACCCGTAACTAAGCCAACATAACCTGTTCCTACTACTGCTATTTTCATTTTATCATATATTATTTACACAAACAGCTGACTATTCTAAAATAGTCAGCTGTTTTAATAGTTGAGATTTTATTACCCCAAAGATAATTTAAAATAAATTATAATTATTCAAATCTTATTTCTTTTTTTTTGCCATTTCTTCTTTCTTTCTCTTTTCATCTTCAACGAAAGTTTTAACTTCTTCTAAGTCTGTTGGAAATGGTGCAATATATTTTGCTTTCTCTAAATTGTTTTCTAACGGTTGATTCGCATCTACCCCAAATCTATGATCTTGATAGAATCTTCTTTTTGCCATTATTTTAAATGAAACAGATATCGTTGCAGTCCCATTATTCTTTTCTTTAATTGTAAATCCTTTTCCATCAGTATCTGGAATGAAATATAAGCCATTGCATTCTCCTTGTTCTTGTAAAAACACATGCATAGGATGTGTATCGTCTATCGTTACAGTTTCCATAAACATATTATCTAGTGATATATGGGTCATCCCATTTATTAGTTTCGCAGTTCCTAAGTCTTCGAACCATATTTCTGGACTTTCCACACTATATACAAGTTGGTTTCCTTGAGTTGTTGGTACGGATGCCGATTTACTTCCTGTTACAGCAAAGTTTCCATTGGAGTAAACGCCATAAGCACTTCCTCCTGTATTTTTATTCCATCCATAGACACCTGTTCCTGTTGAAAAACTGACAACACCAAATACTCCAAAATCTTTTGATGTTGGTAAGTCAGTAGCTGCTCCTGCCCAGCCAATACCGACGACACCTGCTCCCCAAAGAGAATAGTCTCCCATGGTTCCAATTTCATTTTGACCTCCATTTGTACTAATTCCGACAATACCTGCTGATCCTTTTTTTGAGGAATTTACCTCTCCTCTAATACCGTAAGAAACACTGTTTCCCGAATTAGTATTTTTGGCGTAAATTACACTTTGATTTGTTCCGGTAGCATTGTCAATAACATGTAGCTTATTAGTTGGAGCAGTTGTTCCAATCCCTACATCACCAGCAGTATTAGCAAATAATACATTTGTTCTATATGCTAGGTTGCCCCCGTTAGGAACTTTAAAAGTACCTCCGTTATTTCCAACTTGTAACGTTCCGTCAGTTCTGAATAATCCAGTGTTATGATAGAAACTCTTATTTCCATAAGTTCTAATCCATGTTGCATCTGTCATATTTAATCCACCTCCGTATGATTGAAAGAAAAGTCCTTTACTTCCTGAGACCCTAAACCATCCCCCGTTAGCATATATATCACCATTAACATGTAGCTTATAACTTGGAGCAGTAATACCTATTCCTACTTTTCCTTGAGTAAAAATATTGTCATTAATATTGTTTGGTGAAGCTGTTGTTCCTTGCTCGTACCAATCGTAATCAATTGTTGCTGGTCCTGGAGGTCCTGCCGGTCCAGTAGCACCTGCCGATCCAGTGGCTCCAGTTGGACCTGCCGGTCCAGTAGCTCCTGTTAATCCAATTGGTCCAGTAGCACCTGTCGATCCAGTAGCTCCTGTTGGTCCTGTTAGTCCAATTGGTCCAGTTGCACCTGCCGATCCAGTGGCTCCAGTTGGTCCTGTCAATCCAATTGGTCCAGTTGGACCTGCCGGTCCAGTAGCTCCTGTTGGTCCTGTTAGTCCAATTGGTCCAGTTGCACCTGTCGGTCCAGTAGCTCCTGTTGCCCCTGTTAATCCAATTGGTCCTGTTGCCCC
>WFNC01000488.1 GCA_015488785.1 Flavobacteriales bacterium
CCTACTTTATCAAAAATAGAAATTGTTATTTTTGAAGACGAAGAAAGTAAATTACGAAGCTGTTTACGTCCTATTTTACCAAGAGTTAATGATCGTAATAAAGTGTCTATGTTTTTATCTTTACAGTTTAATATTTCAAGTTTATTTCTAGCTATAAATTTTACTTGTATAGGGTTTTTATTGGTGTCATAAACTACGCCTTCTACCTTTTTTATTTTATAATAAAACGGAATTTGCGCTTGAATTTTAAAAGAATACAATAAGATTATTATTAAAATAAGTTTCATAAAATTATTTTGAATCAGTAACACTAAATCCATTATTCATTAAGTTTATACGATTATAAACCATTTCTTTTTGAGTTCCAAAATCGATTAGAGATTTCCCAACTTCGTTTACTATAATTTGCCCTGAAGCGGTATCCCATTCCATAGTCGGATTAAAACGGGTATATTCGTCTGCGTTTCCAAGTGCTATTTCAAAAAACTTAATAGAGCTTCCTACTATTTTTATTTCTAAATTCGGTTTTAAAACTTTTAATTTTTCTAAATAATTTTCTAGTTTAACATCAGGATGAGACCTACTTTTAAGAAAAATATAATTTTTCCTTTTGGTGATTAATGGTAGCTTTTGTTCCGAATTATTTTCAATCAAAAAAGCGCCTTTATTTTTCTCTGCATAAATCAATTGTTTGGTAACGGGTTTGTAAATCAATCCAAAAACAGGCTTATTTTTTGAAATTAGAGCAATATTAACTGCAAAATCATCAAATTTGTTTAAAAACTCCTTTGTTCCATCTAAAGGGTCTACAATCCATAAAAATTCTAATTTTTTTCTGGTCTCATAACTTCCAAAATCTTCTTCTTCACTAAGAATAGGAATATTTGTTTGTTTTAGGTAAGAATTTATTATTTTATTTGAGGCTAAATCGGCAGTAGTAACAGGAGAATCATCGTCTTTTGTGTAAACTTTAAAATCAGTATTATAAATTTCTATAATTTTTTCTCCAGCTTTTTGAGCTGCTTCAATAGCTATGGCTTTCCAATTTTGATTCATGTTATTACACTAAATATACCTCATTTTAAAACTAACTTTTTGAACTAACTTTTGATTCATTTCAAACTTAAAATCATCGAACTTTGGCTCTCGTATTCCAGTAGAATAATAATTAGAAAATGCAAAGCCTTCGGATGGTATAAAAAAAGTGAAATTCATTTTCCAATTAGAATCTTCATCATCCATTAATGCGATTCCGTAAACGTTTTTATTTAACCCTTTTAGTTCTGCTTCTAAACATCCATTCAATACTTTTTCTTTAGGTATAGATTTCCAAATAATGGGTTCTTTTTTTGCATAATTATCTTGATTGGTGTAAACTCCAATAAGAAGCTGTCCTTTATTATTTTTGATTCCCGAAATTTCTAATTGAATTGTTTGCGCTTTACAGAATAAGCAAAGTGAAGAAAAAATGATAGTAAAAATAAGTTTCATATTCATTTGTTACAAATACCTAAGTTTCATTACAATTTTTTTATCTTCTTTTCCTAAAACGAACTTAAAATCATCGTAAACTGGACGTGTAAATCCCGAGTGATAATAATCTGAGAATGCAAATCCTTCGTGAGGAAGAAAGAATCTAAAAGCCATTTTCCGATCATAATCTTCGTCATCTAAAAGAGCAATTCCGTAAGTTCCTGGTTTAAGTCCCGTGATTGTGGTTGTTAATTTTCCTTCTTTCAGGTTTACTTTGTAAACGGTTTGTTTTTTTATGGCTATTTTTTCTTTATAATCTTCTCCATTATCATAAACTCCCAATAGTAACTGACCTTTGGAACTTCTAACATTGGTAAATTCAATTGTAATTGTTTGCGCTTTTACAATAGCAGTTACACTAATCAATATTATAATAAATATACTCTTCATCTTATTTTTAATAACTACACAAACCAATATTTGGTTGTATCTACTTCAAATGTTTTTTGATTTTCTTTCCAGTTTTCGAATGCATTTTTAAAAATAACACTCATTTCTTCCTCAGAAAGAATAGAACTTGTTGGTTTTTGTTTAGAAAGTAATAAACTTTTTATATTTTCATTTATCTGTTGTTCCCAAAAGTTAGTTGCTTCATTTTTTAATTCCTCTGGTTGCAATTCCCTAGACTGTAAAACTTCTAAAGCAGCTTCTTTAGCTTTGGCAGTATAATCTTCTCCGCTTTCGAGTATAACGACTAACTGATATAGACTATGATTAAAAAAAGTATCAAATAACGACATATTCTTATTTTAATGATTTAAAAAATGTTTTATTTAATTTTGAATAATGAGCTGTTCTTTCGTCAAAAGTTGTTTCTTCTATTGGATATAATATCGTTTTAAAAATATCCATTATTTTCTCCGAATGATTGGTAGGTCTTCCTATTTTAATATCGAAATGAACAAGAGTTACCCAATTTAGGGCTTTTAAATGGGTACGATTAATATCCCACATTTTCATTTCTATTTTTAGGTGTTTATTCCCAAAATCTAACACCCTAGATTCGATAAGAATATCTTCATTTACATTGGCAGGAACGAGGTAAGAAACAAGATTGGTTGTCACTACCCATCCAATTTTTTCTTTCATAGCCATTTCTCCAGATTTTATTCCGAAAGAAGCTTCAAACTGATCTTCACGCGCATTTACAAAATAATCTAAATATCGAGCATTGTTCAAGTGCTGAAAAGGATCCGAATCTTGAAACCTAACTTGATAGGTTGATTTTAATATTTTATTTTCCATTTTTACTTATATATTCATCTAATAATCTGTTGGCTCTTTCTTGAAATTGACGTTGAAAGAAGGCGGTATTTCCAAATATTCGACCTATGAAACCAAATGCTTGTTTTGACCAATTGTGGAAACAAAACGTATCAATGTGCTCTATTATTTTACCATCTTTAAAAATAAACTCTGCATAAACAACATTATGAACTTTTTTTTGGGTTGCCGAAAAGGTATAATCTGCTTCCCAATTCACTTTTCCATTATCATCAATAACTTCTACTTCTGAAAAAGATATTTCTAAATCTTTACCTGTTTTACAAAGCATTGCCCACATTGATTTGGCTCTATCTCCTTTCAATATTCCAAAAGCAGTATCTTTAAAAACAATATCTTTATGATAACAAGAACTCATGGTTTTAGCATCTCTGTTTTGAAAAGCAGTATAAAATTTATTTAAAAGAGCTACATTGTCCATAAGAGTTGATTAACTTTGATACGAATATACTTAAAATTATGTTACAAAATAAAATTACAATCTTAATCTCATTCTTAATTGTAGGAATAACTTACAATGCTCAAACTCCACAAGATTTTGGAAAGGAAATAGTTAAAACTCTTGCGTCTCCTTCTTTTTTTGGAAGAGGATATGTAAATAATGGTAGTCAAAAAACGGCTAATTACATTGAAAATAAATTTAAAGAATATGGTTTAAAATCGTTTAACAATAAATACCAACAATATTTTAACATCAATGTAAATACTTTTCCAACTGTTGTTGACCTTTCAATTGATGGTAAAAAAATGATAACTGGAAAAGATTTTATTGTTGAACCAGTATCTGGAAGTTCCAAAGGAAAATATACTTTACTTTGGATAGATAGTACTAATTTTCCAACCATTATAGAAAAAATGAAATCAATGCGAATTGGAAGTTCTACTGCTTTTGTTTTAGACCAAAAGGGCATTCATAACAAAGATACATTAGCTTTATTTCAAGAGTTTAAATATTACTTATCTTCGTTAGGTCCTGTTGTAACATTGGAAGATAAAAAGTTTACTTGGTCGGTTGGACATCAAAATGCTAAACATGCTATTATCTCAGTATTGAGAACAAAAATTAGCAAATCGAATAAAGAAATTACCTTAAATATTAAAAATAAATTTGAAGAAAACTATACTTCATCCAACGTAATTGGTTATGTAGAAGGGCGATGCAAAAAAAAATATTTGGTATTTTCGGCTCATTATGATCACTTAGGAATGATGGGGCAAGATACTTATTTTCCTGGGGCAAATGATAATGCTAGTGGAACGGCGATGTTGCTTTATTTAGCTAAATATTATTCTACACATAAACCAAAATATAATATTGTTTTTATGTCCTTTGGTGCAGAAGAAGCTGGTATTTTGGGATCTAAATATTACACAGAAAATCCACTATTTCCTTTAGAAAAAATTAAATTTTTAACTAACCTAGATTTAGCAGGAACGGGAGATGAAGGTATAAAGGTTGTAAATGGAACTATACATAAAAAAGAATTTAAGAAACTAGCAAAAATAAACTTAGAGAAAAAATACTTACAAAAAGTACATTTTAGAGGTCCTGCAGCAAACTCTGATCATTATTGGTTTACCCAAAAGGGAGTTCCTGCATTTTTTATTTACACACTTGGAGGTATAAAAGCTTATCACGATGTGTTTGATAAATCGGAAACATTGCCACTAACTGAATTTACCGATTATAGTAAATTACTTATTGATTTTTTAGATAAGTTGTAAGTTTATATTTTTTATACAAAATAAGGATTAGCATTCTCCGTAGATATAAAAATCAACTATTGTAATTGATTTAGATTCACCATCTATTTTATAAGTGAATTTCATCTGAAAATTAAAAGGTTTCAAATATAAATCCTTAATCTGTTTTTCTTTAGCATAATATGTCTTTAGGATTCCTAAATATTCGTTTAAATAAGTAGAATCTTTTTTTGTAAACACACGCTTATTTAAAGGCTCATGATTGAAATAAGTTTTATTAACTTCCCAAACTTTTGAAGGATTAGCCTTCGACCATTCAGAAGATATTTTAGGATTTTCAGAGAAAAAAATTCCTTCTGTTTCAGATTCTTCAGCGGTGTATAAAAAGGTGGTGCTAGTAAGTAATTTAAAATCAGTTATGTTTTTGTTTTTGAACTTTACTTTAAAATTTTTATTTCCATAAGTTCGAGAAGGATAATAAAAAACACCCTCACCTTTAATGATGGAACTATTTTCTAAGGTAAACTTACCATCTATCGGTTCTTCGATACAACTAAAATAAATGGAATCTTTATTAAACTCAAGATAAAAGTCGGGTAGTTCAAAATAAAAAAAAATTGAAGTATCTAAAACTTGAGAAAAGCAAGTAAAGCTAATCAAAGAACTTAAGGTAATTAATAATTTTATCATTTTGTAGGTATTGAATCTTATCTAATAATTTAATAAATTACTTTCCAATACAAAAGTTAGCAAAAATATTACCAAGTAAATCATCGGTAGAAACTTCTCCTGTAATAGTTCCTAAA
>WFNC01000489.1 GCA_015488785.1 Flavobacteriales bacterium
AATGAATGGAGAATATTGGAGACTTTTAACTTCTGTATTTATTCATGGCGGATTATTACATCTAATTGCAAATTTATTGGGTTTGGCAATTGGAGCAGGTTTATTAGAAAAAATAATTGGAAGATTCAAACTAATAATGAGTTTTATAATTTGTGGTATTCTCGCCAGTGTTACTAGCGTTTATTGGCACGAAAATACAGTAAGTATCGGAGCATCAGGAGCAATATTTGGACTTTACGGTATAATTTTAGCTTTTTCTATTTTCAAAATCTATCCAAACATCATGCTTATTACGACATGGGGAGTATTAGTACTTTACATAGGAGTAGGCTTATTGTTAGGAATCTTAGGGGGTATTGACAATGCTGCACATTTGGGAGGTCTAATAAGTGGTTTCATTCTAGGTGTAGTTTTAATATTAACTGAAAAAGATAAATTAATTAAAAATGCGAAGAAGAATACTTAAGTAATCCTATTCTATCAACACTATTCAAACTAAAAATATTGGTTACATTATAATCACAAAATGAAAATTTTACTGAAAATATTTCTTTTTATCTTACTAACTGTACTAACTCAAATTGGAGGGTTAGTCTACTTATTGAGTCTTATAATTTCACGAAAATGGGATAAAAAAGTAAAATATAAAACCCTCTTTATTTTTATGGGATTATATCTATTGTCAACTTTTCTAATCACTCCCTTGATTGCTCCAGTTTTTGGAAGAGAAAAAGTCAAGCATTCAGAAAAAATAAAACCGACGAATTATATGACGGTTTTATTGAACAGAAATTATGTTCGACCAAAGCTAAATGATTTATTAAGTCAAACGGAAAAGGAATTAATCGGAACAAATATTGAAATTCATTATTTAGACGCAAATTTTCCTTTTATAAACCGATTTCCACTTCTCCCTCATTTGAGTCATAATGACGGAAAGAAAATTGACATTAGTTTGATTTACGAAACAATCGATGGGAAAATAACAGACAAACAAAAGTCTGTTAGCGGTTACGGAGTTTTTGAAAATCCTAAATCAAATGAATTAAACCAAGTTGAGAAGTGTTTAGAGCGTGGTTATTTCCAATATGACTACTCAAAATATGTCTCTTTTGGAAAAGTAAATAAAGCATTAGTTTTTTCTGAGAAAGGGACAAAAAAACTGATAACAAGTATCTTGAAAAATAGAAATTTAGGAAAATTATTTATCGAACCTCATTTAAAAAGTAGAATGAATTTAAGAAATAATAAAATAAGATATCACGGATGCCGAGCAGTTAGACACGATGACCATATTCATATTCAACTGAAATAATAAAGATGAACTATTGTTCATTGAACAATGTAAAGAGGCTTTTTCAAAAAGGCTTTAATATCCAAAATATAAAGTCTTCTTAAACCTAAAACCTCAACAACAACACCTTAACAACTAACTACTAAGGAGATACACGCTCAACACACCATTCTTCTTGCTCTTTTATAAATACAATTCGATCATGTAGTCTGCTTGGTCTTCCTTGCCAAAATTCTATTCGAGTAGGATCCAATTGATAACCGCCCCAAAAATCTGGACGAGGAATATTTTCTGAATCTTGATATTGAATGCTGAGTTCTTTCACTTTTTGTTCCAACTCTTTTCGGTCTTTCAATACGCTACTTTGATGAGATGCCCATGCGCCTATTTTACTTTCTTTTGGACGAGCATTGAAATATGCATCTGAAATTTCAGGTTTTACTTTTGTTACTTTTCCTTCTATTCTGATTTGTCTTTCGAGTTCTCCCCAATGAATATTCAATGAAGCATACGGATTTTCTGCCAATTCTAATCCTTTTTGGCTGTTGTAATTGGTGTAGAAAATAAATTGTTGCGCTATGATGTCTCGCATATAAACAACTCGTGACGATGGCTTACCTTCCTTGTTTGCTGTTGACAAACACATGGCATAAGGATCTAAAATTTGTGATCCAACAGCTTCCTCAAACCAAATAGCGTATTGTTCGAATGGATTTTTACTTACTGCGCTCTCATTTAAAGGTCGATCAGCAAAATCTCTCCTGATACTATTGATATAACTTTTTACTTCTTCTAAACTCATTATTTTTGTTTTAATTTACTTATTGCAATTGGTTCAAATTGAATTTTAAGTTAAAAATTGATTCTTTGCATTTTTTTTTAACCTCAACTTTGAATAATTATATTAATAAGATAGCTCTCCAATTAAGAATAAAATTATAATTCTGCGTTAAGGATAGTAACGGCATCCTTTTCTGTTTTTTTTTACAGAAAAGATATAGTGGATAGCCTGTTAAAACGCCCAAGAACTATTACGTCATAAACAACTCATCGTCAACTAAGTTAGGTAGTGTTACTTTAAGTTTTGAATTACGTTTCATTTCTCGTTTTATTGCAAACATTGCTCCTTCATTCCTCGCCCAACTTCTTCTCGATATCCCATTATTTACATCCCAAAAAAGCATTGATTTCAATCTTCTATCAGCATCGCTTGATCCGTCTAAAGTCATTCCAAAACCTCCATTAATAACTTCTCCCCAACCTACTCCTCCTCCATTATGAATGCTAACCCAAGTCGCACCTCTAAAAGAGTCTCCGATTACATTTTGGATTGCCATATCAGCGGTAAATGAAGAGCCGTCATAAATATTGCTTGTTTCTCGATAAGGAGAATCTGTACCACTGACATCGTGATGATCTCTACCCAAAATAATTGGCGCTGACAACTTGCCATCTCCCACTGCTTTATTAAACGCTTCTGCAATATTCATACGTCCTTCTGCATCAGCATACAAGATTCTTGCTTGAGAACCTACAACCAATTTATTTTCCTGTGCTCCTTTAATCCATTGGATGTTATCTTTCATTTGCTGTTGAATTTCTGAAGGTGATGTTTTTATCATTTCTTCTAAAATATCGGTCGCAATTTTGTCGGTAATAGCTAAATCATTGGCATCTCCCGAAGAACAAACCCATCGGAAAGGACCAAAACCATAATCGAAACACATAGGCCCCATAATATCTTGAACATAAGAGGCGTACTTGAAGGTTCCATCTTTTTTAACGATATCGGCATTGGCTCTTGATGCTTCTAGTAAAAAGGCGTTTCCATAATCGAAAAAATAAGTCCCTTTGGCTACGTGCTTGTTAATCGCTTCAACTTGTCTTCTCAAAGATGCTTGAACTTTCTCCTTAAATAAATCTGGATTTTCAGCCATTAAATGATTCGATTCTTCAAACGTTGAGCCTACCGGATAGTACCCTCCTGCCCAGGGATTGTGCAATGACGTTTGGTCGGAACCTAAATCTACATAGACATTTTCTTTGTCAAATTTCTCCCAAACATCGACAATATTTCCATCGTAAGCAATGGACACTGTTTCTTTATTCTTCTTTGCTGTTTTAACACGTATGCATAATTCATCTAAATCTGAAATAAGTTCATCGACCCAACCTTGAGCGTGACGCTTTTTAGATGCAGCTGGGTTTACTTCTGCTGTAACAGACACAACTCCTGCTATATTCCCAGCTTTTGGCTGAGCTCCACTCATGCCTCCTAATCCTGAGGTTAAAAAGAGTTTTCCTTTTGTACCTTTAGCATCAATCTTTCGACAAGCATTTAAAACCGTAATTGTTGTTCCGTGAACGATTCCTTGAGGCCCAATATACATATAAGAACCTGCGGTCATTTGTCCGTATTGAGTTACTCCCAATGCATTGTACTTCTCCCAATCGTCTGGTTTAGAATAGTTAGGAATCATCATTCCATTGGTTACAACTACACGTGGAGCTTCCGAATGAGAAGGAAATAATCCCATAGGATGTCCGCTATACATGACCAAAGTTTGATCGTCTGTCATTTCTGACAAGTATTTCATTGTCAATAAGTATTGTGCCCAATTGGAAAATACTGCTCCATTGCCTCCGTAGGTAATCAACTCGTGTGGATGCTGTGCTATTGCATCATCCAAATTGTTTTGAATCATCAGCATTATTGATTTTGCTTGTATTGACTTCCCTGGATATTCGTTTATCGGGCGTGCGTATATTCTATAATCTGGACGAAAACGGTGCATATAGATTCTTCCATAAGTATCTAATTCTTCCGAAAATTCTTTTAATAAAACACGGTGATGTTGTTTATCAAAATACCTTAAAGCGTTTTTTAAAGCCAGTACTTTTTCTGATTTTGAAAGAATTTCTTTCCGCTTTGGTGCGTGACTAACTGATAAGTCTATTGCCTTTTTTTGGGGTAATTCTTTAGGTATTCCTTGTTGAATTAATTCTTTGAAATTGAGCATCTTTATTATTTTATCTGATAAAAATCGTTATTTTTTAAGAGACTTACAATTGTTTTTGTTTCTATTTTTGTTCTAATTAAAAATCAAGTATTGAGCATTAAAGATAAGTAAGTGATAGTCAGCTCGTTACTAGCTAATTGAAAGGAGATAACAAAACTGCAAATCAACTAATTTCATAAATATGATTCCTCTATTTTTATAAAAAACTGATTTTGAAATGCTTGAATAAGGATTATTATACTATTTTCACATTATAATTAAATACCTATTCTATGAGATTTCTAACTATTCTAATTTTCATTTTATTACAATCTTCTTTTGTTTTTGGAGCTAATTACTACTGCGACCCTGTGAATGGGAATATGTCTAACAATGGAAGTTTAGCGAGTCCTTGGGGAAGTTTAGAAGCTGTTTTTAATCAAGGGGTTTCTCTCAATGGAGGTGACAAGCTTATTTTATTGAATGGAAATCATGGTTTTCCTAAAATACTTGGGACGAATAGTTCTAATGTAGAAATAGTTCCTCAAAACGGTCATACACCAACAATTAATAGAATTCGTATCGGAAATACGACTTCAGCTTCCAATTGGCTTTTGAATGGACTAACGATACAAGCTGAGAATGTTAGTCAATATCCAATAAACTTAATAGAACTCTATCCTAACTCTAGCAATATAACCATTATAAACTGTACGATTTCTTCTAATCTAAATACAACCAACTGGACTCGAAACGATTGGAGAACACGAACTAACAATGGTATTTTATCGAAAGGAACAGGTCACAAATTTAATTACAATACAATTAAAAATGTAGCAATTGGTCTTTCTATGCTTTCTGATTTTTCTCAATTTATAGGAAATACAATTCAATACTTTACAATAGATGGAATTAGAGGTTTAGGAAACGACTGTTCTTATATTGGAAACGAAATAAAAGACAATATTTCAGTTTATTATTACAGCGAAAATCATTATGATGGCTTTCAATCTTTTAGTACTACTCCATCCGTGGGAAATGGAACGGTTAGTAATGTTATCATAAAACAAAACACAATCATTAATTGCACTGACAATACAAGACAATTTAGAGGTTCAATGCAAGGCATTGGATGCTTTGACGGAATGTATCACAACTGGACAATAGAAAACAATGTTGTAATCGTTGATAATTGGCACGGAATTACACTTGCTGGAGCGACTAATTGTAGAATTAAAAACAATACAATTATAGATCCTTACGACATTAGCTACCAAGACCCTAATGACCCTCAGCAATTCGGAAACGTTGGTCCAGCTTGGATAAAAATAACAGCTCACAAAACCGATGGAGGAACGAACAGTGGAACTTTAAGTACTAACAATACGATTATTAACAACCTTGCTCCTGCAATGCAAAACGACAATAACATTGGCTCAGTTTCTAATAACATACTTCTTGGAGCGAGCTCAAACTATGCTTCATTTTTTGTAAATCCTACGAACTATGACTTACATTTAATCGCTTCAAGTTCTGCAATAGATGCAGGAACAAGCAACAATGCTCCCAGTACAGACATAGAAAACACAGCGAGACCACAAGGAAATGGAATTGATGTGGGAGCTTACGAATGGCAATCTCCTTGTAATATTAGTTTTCAAATAACAGCATCTGCTACAGCCATTTGTACAGGAGAATCGCTTACGCTTACAACTAATGCTAATACAACCGCTACTTGGGATAACAATGTACAAGACAATGTTAGCTTCTCTCCTACCTCAACACAAACTTATACGGCTACGGTTACAAATGGGAATTGTACACATCAAGAACAGGTTACGGTTAATGTGACTTCAAATCCGTCTTTTAGTATCGTCTCTGATGCGACAAACAATTCAGTTTGTACAGGAGAATCACTGACGCTTACAACTAATGCCAATACAACAGCTACTTGGGATAACAATGTACAAGACAATGTGGCTTTCTCTCCTACCTCAACACAAACTTATACGGCTACGGTTACAAATGGAAATTGTACTCATCAAGAACAGGTTACGGTTAATGTTGTTACGTCTCCTCATTTCACAATTTCGGCATGGGACACAACGCTTTGCTTTGGAGAAACCAGTATGCTTTCCGCTTCTGGAAGTTCTTTTCCTATTGTGTGGAACAACGG
>WFNC01000490.1 GCA_015488785.1 Flavobacteriales bacterium
ATATAACTTGAGAGTTATTAATGATTAACCTAGGGTTATTTTGTGTTAAATTAGTATAAGCATCTGTTTTGTCAGTGCAGTTCAAGGTATCAGAATACGAAGCTCTAATTTTAATGACTTTATTTGGATAGCCTTCCCAAGATATGTTATTCAACGTTCCCTGCGCTTTCGATTTAAAATCAGCACCCGTTCCAATACCATCGATTGTTTTTATTGTACCATTAGATAATGTAAACAAACCATCTGTATTCGTAATTCCCTCAGGACCATCTATCTCCAATGCCTCGTCTGTATCTATTCCGTGTATTATTGTGAAATTATTAATTGTACCAGCATAGTTCATATCAATGTCTATTCCATCATCTCCTTGAAAAGCAACCACTAGATTAGTGATGTTTACTGTTCCTCCAAAAAATTCAATACCATCATCCAATGTGGCAATAATTTCAATGTTATCAATAATTGTTTCAGAACCAACACCACCAAGCGTCAAACCATTAATCTCGTTACCGGCTCCAATTAATGTTCCTCCATGTCTAATCGAAATGTAACTTAGTACCCCCGAATTATCAGAAGAATTACTCCCGCCAAATGTCCCATAAGATTCCGTAGCAGGAATCCCTTCTATTTGTGTTTCAGTATCTCCATCACCAGCCGATATTGGAGCGTTCCCCAATAAAATCAAGCCTCCCCATTTCCCATTATCTCGCTCGTCTAAGTTAGTCCCCAAAAGCGCTCCCTTTTCAATATTATCTAACACAGAAGTAAAAATAATCGGAGCATTTGCAGTTCCAATAGCATTTATTTTAGAACCTCTCGCAATAATCAAAGCCGAAGCATTTGTACCTGAACCTTGTTGACCTTTTATTATCGTACCCGCCTCAATAGTTAGTGTAGCACCATTATCAACAATCACTTTTCCTTTCAATTCGTATATTTTATCATTCTTCCAAACCGTATTTTCAGTAATCATACCATCCACTATTTTATTAGTCGATGTACTCGTTGGATAAAAACAAGTTCCATCATCTTTCTTAGCATCAAGCACAAAGTTAGTAGCTGTTTTATCGGTGCAACCTCTCTTTCTACAAGAAGATACCGTTAATGTCAATACAGATAATGCGATAATTCCCAGTCCTTTAGTCGATTTAATCATAATGTAAAATATTAATTGATTTAACAAAGCGTTTTTTTCTACATTACAAATGTCTTCGATATCTATTACTTATAGTTTAGCTAAAGATTAAGTTTGTGTTTTTTTTATATGTAATTAATTAACATTAAGGAAATATATCTTTTTAGAACTATTGATAGCTTATTGTTTTGGGCATATCCCTCCATTTGTTTTTCAATTACACTTGAAAAACAAATGGAGGGTCGGGCTATCCACACTCGCTCTTTTTTGTTTTTCAAAAGGAAAAAAAACAAAAAAGGAGCTCAAACAAATGTTCCTATCCCTTATGCGAAAAAAGGAAGAATCATATTTTTGTCTTAAATGTTGAATATTTTTTATTAAGAGTGGGCTAATTCTAAGGAATACTAGTGATTGAAAAATAATAGATTTCATTAAAAAGAATATGCTCATCTATAGCTAAAACTCTTGCTTTATCGCTGTCGTCTCTAACGAATACATAGCCAATTGTTGAGTTACTTTCAGTGAAAATATGTTTTTTAATTGTATCAAGATCTGTTTTGGTTATATCTTTTAATTTTTTAATTCTTTCTCTTTTAGGAATGTTTATATACCATTCTCCTGCTATAGATACATTATTATCTTTAAAAATTAGGTCAATCTGATCCGAACTTGATATTTCTATTAACTCGACTTTATCCCAAGGACGACTATCTAATATGATTGTTTTATTGTTCAAACTGCACCCTAAAAAAGATAAAAAGTATAAACTATAAAAAAATCTATGCATCATTTTCATTTTATTAAACTTACAAGTCCATCTTAGTAGATTCTTAGAATTTAAAAAACCTAGACTTTACCAACAAGCATTTTCCTCATTTATTGTTTAGCTATGTTTATTAGTTGATTCTGTTCTCCATTATTTTTTAATTGATAGTAACGAACAAAAATTGAATCTGAGATATGTAAAGTTTTCTCTAATTCTTGTATCATTTCTAAGGTCAGTTTGCTGAATTCAAGTTTCTTTTCAAAGTCTTCTGTCACTTCATCATCTTTTTCAACAAAAAAATATAAAGTCTATTGTCCTAAAGCGTAGCGGTCTAATAGTCTTTTATCTTTTCAAAGTCTTTCATCCTAAAGCGAAGCGGTCTATTAGTCTTCTGTCTTTCCAATGTCTTTCCTCTTAAAGCAAAGCGGTCAAATCGTCTTTTATCTTTACAAAGTCTTCTGTCTTTTCATCCCCTTTTAGCTAACCTATCTCAATAAATTAAATAAAAATTATAAATTATAATTATAAATTCTTATCTTCGAAAAAACGAATAAAACAAGGTTATGAATTTCGAAATAAAAAAGCACAAAGATTTTGTAATTATAGAAACTAATGTTGAAAAATTAGATTCACTAGTTGCTCCTGAATTAAAAGCTAGTTTGGTGGCATTAGGACAAGATAATTATAAAAATGTGATTGTTAATTTAGTAAAAACAAAATATTGCGATTCATCAGGGTTAAGCGCTTTGTTGGTTGGTAATCGATTAACAAAATCGGCAGAAGGAACATTTATTATTTGTGACTTACAACCATCAGTAAAGAAAATGATTGAAATATCACAACTACACACCGTTCTTAATATTACAAAAGACGAACCATCGGCGGTAGAATATCTTTTAGACTTAGATTAAAAGAAGCATTAAATAATAGAATAAAAAACACTTTGAATTCAATATTTAAAGTGTTTTTTTGTTAGAAAAGACACCTTTTAGATAGGTGTTGATTAGTCTATTAAAGAAAACAAAGAGTAAAAAAACATTGTACATGGTACAAATTACATAGTACATCAAAAAACAACAATGGAACCTTATTACATCATAGAACCTAAAGTAAAGAAAGTACCTTTTATATTAAGTGTGCCACATTGCGGAATCGAATTTCCATCAGAAATCAAAGAGACTTACAATCAAGACATCATTCAGCAACCAGACGATACAGATTGGTTTGTACAGGATTTGTATAACTTTGCAACAGAATTTGGTATTACAGTTATTTATGCAAAATACAGCCGTTGGGTAATTGATCTAAACAGAGATCCCGATAGTAAACCATTGTACAATGATGGTCGAATTATTACAGCATTGACTCCTACAACAGACTTTTTTGGTAATAAAATATACAAAAGCGAAAGTTTAGAACCAACAATAGAAGAAACAGAACGAAGATTAAAAACGTATTATTGGCCTTATTATCATAAAATAGAACAACTAATTACAGAACTAAAAACAGATTTTAATGAAGTTTTATTTTGGGATGCTCATTCAATCCGCTCTTTTGTTCCCACCATTCGTAAAGAAAAATTCCCTGATATGATTTTAGGAAATAACGATGAAAAAACGGCTCGAAAAGATTTAATCAATATCGCTTTAAACAATTTGTCTAGCGCTGATTATCAAGTCAATCATAATACGCCATTCAAAGGAGGACATTTAACACGCTACTTTGGAAATCCAGAAGGAGGTGTAAATGCTTTACAACTCGAAATGACAAAAGCTCTTTATATGGAAGATAACGAACTAGACTTTAATAT
>WFNC01000491.1 GCA_015488785.1 Flavobacteriales bacterium
TGGTGGTGGTGGTGGTGGTGCATTGCTCAAATCAATTACCTCTATTTCTTCATCTTCTAAAACAAATGCAGAGTCTAATTTTTTAGATTCTGCTTCAGCTTTACGATATTCTATAATACATAAAATAGAAGCCATGGCAATTACTCCTCCCAAAGCTATATAACCTAGCTTTACGAAGAAACTTTCCATTTCTACTTTATTTCCTTTTTTTAATTCCATACTATTTTCGTATTTTATATTAATGTAAAGTTAACAAGAATTTTTTAAAGTTTGGCTACTAATTTTCACCTTTCCTACATTTGTTTGTTCCGAAAACAAAAAAACAGCATAATTTCATTGGTGTTATGACTTCTTCAAGCTAATTATTAGTTTCTTTCTTTTGTTAATTCTTCGTTTATTTCAAAATTAACGATAACATCATCTAAGGGAATAGATTTTGACAATACAAAAGTGTCGTTCCATTGAATGTACATATCTGTAAATTGCATATCAGCTACTTTTGCAGGGATGTGAAACTTAGTTAAAAAACTCATTTTGTCTCCTGGGTTTAAAAGGTAAGCTCCTTTTTTTCTGTAATCGTTTGCGTAAACGTCGTTTTCGTTCACTCTTACTGATATGTTATTTGGATTTACAATTGCAATTTCTTTTCCATTATAAACGACTTCAAATTTAGCATAAGTCTCATCTGTTTTCCGTTTAGATTTGATTCGTGTAATTGTAAAATCTCCTACTGTAATTGCGTTTTGACTAGCTGGTAATTTAAAGTCTTCTACCTTTTGAACTTTGCCTTTTGTTGGAACTCTAGAAAGTCCTGTCATCTTAAATTCAAATTTATCTACCAATAGTTGATTTCCTCCTAATACAGTAAAAACTTTATTAGATTCTTTATGCGGTTTTAATTTGTGAATTTTTTCTTTTGCTGTTTTTTTTGTTCCTCCATCAAAAATGACTTCGCTTCCTTTATTGTTCCAAAGTATATAGTCGCTTGTTGTATTGTTTAATAAAACGGCAAATTTTAAATATTCAAAATTAGAAACTATATTTTTGAAATTTAGTGTGTAAGCATCATTTTTAATTTCTGATGGAATTCTAAAAAAGTTTTTTGTTTTAGTATCTACTTTAGTTTTCTTTTCTTTTTTTTGAGCGTAAAAACTGCTGCTAAATAATACTAGACTCGCTACTACGATAAGTTGAATTGTTTTTTTCATGGGACTTGTTTTTTATGATTTTTTTATTGAAATATTTATATTGAGAATGCTATTCAAAATATATGCCATTAAATAAGGTTACTCAAACTCGATTAAAATCTTGTTTTTTTCAACCGTATCTCCTTTCTTTATTAATATAGATTTTATAGTTGCATCGATAGGTGACTTTAATATGTTTTCCATCTTCATTGCTTCTAAAACAATAAGCGCATCGTCTTTTTTTATTTCATCACCTACCTTTACTTTTATTTCAAAGACAATCCCTGGCATTGGAGCTTTTAGTTCATTTACTTTTTGAACAACGCCAATTCCCATTCCCATAGATTTTAGCAAATCGTCATATTGGTCAGTAAGTTCTACTTGAAAACGATTTCCGTTTATTTTTAAACTAACTTTTTTTGCTTCAGTATCTATACTTAGTAGTCTTGCTTCGTGCTTTTTTCCATTTAGCGATATCCTAAGTGTTTTCTCTTTTTTGTCAATGATTTCAACGTCAAAATCTTTTCCCTTCAATGGATTTTTTTTCGATGGAGAAAATTCAATGGTGTCTAAATTGTTTATTTTTGCTTTCATGTTTCAATGCTCAAATTTACTTTAGTTTACTAAAAGCTAAAATTAATAAAAATATATCGAATCATCGATTGAATTAGTATGAAATTATTAGGCATTACTTATCTATATACAAACCAAATAACTTTTTTGATGATTGTATTGTTTAGTTCCTAACAATAGTTCGGCTAGTTTAGTTGATTCTACTTGTTTTGGTGTGGGGTAATTATTATTTAACATATATGATGCATTTGTGACTTGAATTCAGCTTAAATTATTTTTTTCCTTCATTTTTCATCGATTATTTAATCGCTAATTGAGATTCTAAACAATACGATTAAAGAAAAAAGACGGCTACTGATTTTAAAATCGGTAGCCGTCTTGTAATCCAAATCAAATAGATTTATTTCTTTTTATTTACTTTTTTAAATTCTTTTTCTATGTGGTAAAATTTCGCAACTTTTTTGGGCGGTAACACTGAAAGGAATTTTGCATTATATTCTTTGTGAATGTTCAAATTCCCTTGTCGCATTTCGATTACCCTATCCAAAAGAGCGACAACCTCAGCATCGGTCATCTCTTCTATTTTCTTTTTTGCTTCGCCTTTTTTGTTTCCTTTTAGCTTTTTTCTCAGTTCTTTTTTAGCCTTTATTCTTTCCTCGTACAAAGGCCAAAATGCTTTTGATTCTTCGGGTGTTAATTGAAGGCGTTCGGTTATAAAAGCTACTTTTTTAGCCTTTCTATCTTCTCTCTTTTCTTGAGCTACATTAATATTAACTATTCCTAATAATAATGCAAATGCTATAATTAATTTCGTTTTCATAATTCTTTGTTTTTGTGATTAATAATTTTCTTCTTCTAATTCAAAGTAATCTTCAAAGTCACTTGATGTAACTTCAATTTCTAAGTGTGGTTTTTGCATTTCTACTTTAAAAAAATCCAAAACTTCAGCATCGTCAAAATTCATTTCAGCTAACAAATCATCTTCCTCCAATAATAATTCTCTAGAAAACCCTTCTGCAGTCAGGTTATTAAAAGATTTATTGAATAAAGCTACATCAGCAGGTAATGTATTTGACGGTTTTAAAACAAAAAGACCTAAAACTAACACTGCAGCAACCGCAACAGACGCATAAAGAATCCTGACAATTGTTTTTGTTGATTTGCGATTTTCGGTCTCACTCAAGGCTAACAATTGCTTTGGCAACTGATCAAAATAGTTATCTGGTACAAGTAAATTATTTCCTTTTTTTATACTCGATAATATTGATTCATTATTTTCAATATTTTTGTTTAAGTTATCTTTCATTTGTTCTTATGACTTATATAATTTGAAAAGGTTTAATCGGATGTTAAATATTTTTCTATTTTTTTTACAGCAAGATGATAACTCGCTTTCAAAGCACCAATAGAAGTAGTTGTAATTTCAGCTATTTCAGCATATTTTAAATCTTCAAAATATTTTAAATTAAAAACTACACGCTGTTTTTCGGGTAAAGTAGCAATAGCTTCTTCGAGCCTTCGTTCTATTTCTGTACTATTCATACTTACTTCTACTTGAGAAACCGAACGCTCTCCAATTATACCTGTATTTATATTTTGAACTTTTTTCTTTTTTTCCAAGAACGTTAGTGACTCATTCGTTGCAATTCGATATAACCAAGTATAAATCTTAGCATCTCCTTTGAATTTCGGTAAGTATTTCCAAACTTTAATAAACGTGTTTTGTAAAACATCATTGGCGTCGTCGTGCGAAATAACAATACGACGGATGTGCCAATATAACTGTTTGTGATAAGCGTTAATGATTAATTCAAATGATTTTTTATAGTTTTTAAGCCTTATACCTTCTAAAACATTTTTGGTTATTGTGTCACTCATTTATAGTTCATTTCTGAAATTTAATAATTTAGCTTGTTATGTGTAAATACTCAAACAATCAGACAAATATATAC
>WFNC01000492.1 GCA_015488785.1 Flavobacteriales bacterium
GATATATGGACAATACCGATACTCAAAATATATCAGGTTCAGGTTTAGCAGGTACAACATTAACAATCGGAATTCAAAACGGAACCAATGAAACCGTAGATTTATCGACTTTAGTAGATCACGATTGGTATAAAGTAGGAACAACATCAGCCCCTACAACTATTAATGATAATATATTTACGCAAGGGAATGTTGGTGTTGGAATAGCAAGCCCTTTAGTCAGTGTTCATTCAGCAGGTTCTAATTTTGCTTCGTCAAGTTTTTTTGCTGACCGAATACAAACGACAGCTAATGCAGGAGGTTTTTTTGGAAGACATGCCAGAGGGACTGTTGGTTCAGAACTAGCTGCTTTAGACGGTGATTTAGCTGTTAATTTCGGAGGAATTCTTTACAATGGAACTAATTATAATTCAATAGGAATGATGACCTTCTATGCAGATGGGAATCAAACTGCTACAAATAAAGCAGGGAATTTTAGAATTCGATTAGCTAATTCAGCAGGTGTAACTTCTACTAAAATGACTGTTTTATCTAATGGTAACGTGGGGATAGGTACAACAACACCGCTTAAAACATTGACGGTAGCTGGTAGTGGAGATATTAGATTAGAAGGAGCTAGTAATTGGGGATTAGAATCAAGTGAAGCTTCAGCTTTTCAAATAATTGACAGAACAACTGGCACTAGAAGAGGGGTGTTTGATATTAGCGGGGGTGTTTATTTAGGCGGGAATATTTCGAATGTATCTGGAGCAACATCTAATTTAGCAATTTTACCAAATGGAAATGTTGGCGTTGGAACTCAAAGTCCCTCCTCAAAACTAGACATAAACGGCGATCTTCGCGTAAGAACAATAACTACAGGAACAAGTACAGAACAACAATTAGTGGTAGATGCTACAGGAGTAGTAAAAAAAATAGCTCCAAGTTCTCCAGCGGGAGAAGTAATCACTTTTGCAGGAGCTGCAGCTCCAACAGGGTTTTTAATGTGTGACGGATCAGCTGTAAGTAGAACAACTTATGCCGATTTGTTTGCCGTAGTAGGAACAACTTATGGAGCAGGAAACGGAACGACAACATTTACGCTACCAGACCTAAGAGGTGAGTTTATTAGAGGTTTTGATGCAGGTAGAGGTGTGGACGCTGGTAGAGTTTTGGGGACTTGGCAAAAGGGGTCGTTAGATGTAGGAGATGATGGAAATAATTTAAATTGCTTAAATAATCCTGCACCATTAGGATTTCCTGAAAATGGATATGATGTCATAACAGTTGCTGAATTAGCGTCTAACTATCCTAATTCTAGAGATATTGTTTCGCAACCAAGTTTTCAAGTGGGACTTTATACAGGACAAGGAGCTTTTTCTTATTTTGGTGTTTCTCGCCCAAGAAACATAGCAATGAACTATTGCATAAGATTCTAATCCTTCATGAATTTAGTTACAAAAATAGTTTTTATTTTAGTTACGGTGACTACAATTTCTTGTTCTAAAAAGAAGGACTCGAAAGTAGTAGTAAAAGAGGTTGCGAGTAGTTTTTTAACAAATTACTATGCTCCAAATTTTAAAATAGCAAAACAGTATAGCGATAAAACGACACACAAATTACTGAATAAGATAAAAACGCTAAATGAAGATGACGTTCAATATCAATATTTAGAAAAAATAGATAAAGTAGAGTTGATAGCAGAAGATAGCGCAAGGGTTTATTATCATTATTTTAACGCTTACAATAAGCGTATAGAAGAACAAGTGTTAGTAGTCAAAACTCCAAAAGGAGATTGGCTTGCTAATCTGCAAAATAAAAACAATATAGATTTTTATAAATACGTCTATGATTATTCTTATGAAGAAGTAGAAGGAGGCGTGAACTTACCTTTAACAAATGAAGAAACGTTAGAAATTGATTTAGTCGTCAGTAGTTTTATTAAGCAAATAAATCATCCTAAAATGGTCGTTGGTTTATTTACCAAAGAAGGGGTAAATTTTTATGATATTCCCTACATCGAAAAGTTTGACGAATCTTACAATTGGTTTTGGGATGATTTATCTACAATGGGACTATATGCTTCGTTAAGGTTTGATAGTGATGATGTGTTAGAAGAAGTTGAATATTACATTTCTGGAATAGATTCTAAAAATGATTTAGGAACTTACGAGAAAATGGAAAAGCTGTTAAAAATCGAATACGGAAATCCATATAATTTGAATGAAGAGAAAAATAGTTCTCCCAAATCTCTACGTTGGTTTATAAAAGGAGCTAACAACCAATTAGAATTATTGAACAACGAAGATGGCACAATATCGATGAAAGTTAGAAGTGAAATCAATTGAATATGCTTATTTCCAAACGGTTTGGATTGAGCATAGCTAAGTGAGATCTAATAAAACGAGTTAATTTTCTAGCAAAAAAAAAGCACTAATTAAGTGCTTTTTTCGTGCTTTTATTAAAGTCTTGAATCTTTCAGTCTCCAGTCTTCCAGTCTTAAATCTTCTTTACCTATTATCAACTTCTTCAACTCCTGGATGTTTTGCTTTTACCCAAGTAAATTTACTTGCGCTAATAGAAGTGTTAGGAGTTAATTTGTTAATTTGAAATTGAATCGAAACATTTTCTTTTGTTTTTATTTTAATTTTCATTAAACGATTTTTGGCTTCGTCTATTTTTAAAATTACGGTGTGGTATTTACTCTCTTTTGGATTGATTGGGTACAATCTTATTTCAGTAATTCCGTCTTTAGTTCCAAAATATTTGTATTTGAAATTTTTGTCCCAAATTGTCATTAATTCTGATGGGTTAATTCCTCCGTCTAAATCTTCTACTGCATCTATATAGCATTCGTTGTCTTCTTTTGAATGTGTCCAAACTGATTCTCCGTCACTATATACGTCTCGGTCTTCTGTGGTGTAAAAAAAGTTTTTACCTTTAGTATAAGCTTTACCGGTTTGTACTTCGTTTAAATCGGCACTTTTAATGGTCAATTTAAAATCGATAACCATTGAACTGTAGCTTTTTAATTCTTTTCCTAGTTTATCTAATACAACTTTGGCTTTCTTGTCTTTTTCTTCTACGTCCTGCGCTAATATTCCAAATCCTAGGAATAAACTAACTAATATTATACTTAACTTTTTCATAATTCTATGTTTATTCAAATTCTGGAATCGACTCCAAACAAATAGCTTTACGATTTATCGAAAAGTTAATTGTGAGTAGATAACATCTTTTGATATTTATATCTCCAATTGAAATAACTGTGCCAAAATTAACGATTTTTTCTGACAATCAATTTGTTTTTCGTTTAGAAACAAAGCGGTAAGTTTTCCTAACAAATCGAAACGGTTGATAAGGTCACGTTTTACGCGTTAGTGATAGTAATGGCATCCTTTTGTTTTTTTTGAAAAAACAAAAGATATAATGAATAGCACGCTCGAACGCCCAAAAAAATAATAGTAAAATTAGGGTTGTAAGCATTTTTTTTATGTAATCTCTTATTAATATTTAGGATGAACCTGTGTCTTGTTTAATACGAAAGAACCTTTAAAGTGGGAATTGTAACCTTAGTATTGTAAAGAAAACCTTTGCTTAATTGAGGTCTTGAATCTAGCTCGAAGGCTTAGTTCTTGCAAGTTTCTAATCATTATTAATCAATAAAAAAAAAGGATATGAAAAGTAAAAAAAGCGAAAGCGCAAATTTAGAAAGTGGGAGACCTACGTTTCTATTAATCGGATTGATTTTCTCATTGGGAATGGTTTTACAATCGTTTGAATGGTTGAAAAGTAGTATTGTAATTAAACCGATAAGTGGAATCACGGTAGAAAGTCTTTATGAACCGATAAGTGAAGTTGTTTTAATGCGACCTAAGCCGAAAAGCGAGGTGTTTACTCCTAAAACAAAAAGAGTGAGTAAGGCGGAAGTAATCGTTACAAAAAAAGCAGATGAAGTGCCTGTTGATAAAAAAGTGGAGGAAATTCCGAAAAAAGAACCTGTAAAGTTTAATCCTGGAATTGAAATGGGAGATAATGTGGATAATGGAAGCTTGGGAGGAGATGATTCTGGAGATGAAGGTCCCGAAATTGACGAAACGCTTGAATACGTATCGATTACTGAAGTTCCTGAGTTTTTGGGAGGAGAAAGAGCAATGTTAAATTTTTTAGGTCAAAACATCAAATATCCGAGTTACTCTCAAAGAGTGGGGAATTCGGGGAAGGTGTACGTAAGTTTTGTGATTGACAAAAAAGGAAATGTAACGGAAGTAAAAATTGTAAAAGGTGTAGATAAGTACATTGATGCCGAAGCGAAACGAGTGATTGAAAAAATGCCAAAATGGAAGCCTGGTAAGCAAAGAGACAAATTGGTAAAGGTAAGATATACCATTCCTGTCAATTTTATTTTACAATAGAGAATTAAAATTTAGCATAAAAAAAAAGCATTATCTAATTTAGATAATGCTTTTTTTGTGTAATGTTTTTTGAGTTTAATAAATTTAAGAATCAAAAAAACATTGTACATAATACGTTGTACAGTTTACAATCTTATGCAATTGCTTCAGCTATAGATTCTACATCGTCACCTTCTGCAAGCATACTTAATGCTTTTTTTACATCAATATCGTCAATGCTGTTGAATCCTAATTTTACAGCTAATAATTCTAATAGATTATATTCGTGTGCATCGATATCTCCATCTGATTGCATCATTTTTATCAGTTGAACCATTTGCTCTAAACGTTCGACTTTGCTAACTGGAGGAATGACAGAAAATTGAGAAGGGTTTTCAGAAATACTTTTGATTTGTTCTTCATTTAAACCAATGTTTTTTCCTATTCTATTTAATAGTTTAGTTTCTTCTGCTGTAACAACACCATCGGCATTGGCTATTAAAACTAAATTTTTAAAGTGACCTTTGTCTTGAGTTCTTTCTCCGCTTTCAAATAATTGAGCTATTGACATATTGTATATTTGTTTTTTTATAATGTGTTGCAAAAATAATAAGGATATTTTAAAATAACGCTTATTCTATAATTAATTTTTGAGTAAAATTATTAACAGTAATTAAGTATAAACCCTTGGCTAAATTTAATTTTAATTTATTGTTGGAAGTAAATCCTGATTGAACAATTTTTCCGTTTAAATCGGTAATGTTAATGCGTGTGTTTTTCGAAATGTTATTAAAAGTAATAAACTCTTTGGTTGGATTAGGATAAAACGAATAAGCTGTTTTATTGTTTTCGTTTATAGAAACGGGGTCATTGATAGAAACGCTGATGTTGTCCAAAGCTAATACAAATTTGTCTGTTGCTACATGCCTAAAAGCCAGGTGGATTGTTTGATTATTTAAAGCTTCAATTTCAACGGAATAATTTGTCCAATAAGGAGAAACTGTTTCGGCACTGTAGATTTTTGGATTGTATATAAAATCATTTACACTGGTACCACTTGTAGAATATAGAACTTCAAAACCATCTGGGTTTGAGGCATCTATGGATTTTAAATCAAAAGAAATAAAGTTACCATAATTTCCAAGTGTAATAGGAGGGGAGATTAAAAAATCATCGGCAGTTCCTCCGTTTTGAAACCAAGAAGTAGCCACTAAAATGGAATCACCAATATTCAAAGAGTCTGTGTTTTCAACCAAATTCCATGCTTGTGTCATGAAACTAACGCTGGCATTACTATTGGGAGTTAAGTTATCATTGTCTATTGTTTGCCATCCTGTAGGAATTCCATTATTAAAGTCAGTACTTAGGATTGTAACCTGAGCAAAAGAATTTATAGTGAATAATAATGCGGTTAGATAGATAATTTTTTTCATTCTTAAAATATTTTTATGCAACAAATGTAATGAATATATTGATTTCATATCTTAAATTATAAAAATATAAGTGATTCATTTCCTTGGGC